>NZ_JBSGFQ010000155.1:0-24360 GCF_053603495.1 Nonomuraea sp. NPDC004186
AAATCTGGCCAACCGTGGAACACGGGCGGAGCGGAGGTCTCGGTTGTGGAGCATTGGTCGAGGCTGCCCGGCGGCCAGGGGCGCGGCCTGGCCTGGCTGGCCGTACCGGCCCTGCTGCTCTTCGTCGGCTTCGGCGTCATCCCGCTCATCGGGGTCTTCGTGCTCAGCTTCACCGCCTGGGACGGGCTCGGCGAGATCCGTCCGGCGGGCTTCGACAGCTGGCGCGCCGTGCTCTCCGATCCCGGCCTGCCGCACGCGCTGTGGGTGACGTTCCTGGTCATCGCGATGTCGTGGGTGGTGCAGACGCCGGCGAGCATCCTGCTCGGCACGTTCCTGGCCGGCTTCCAGCGCTACCGCGCGGTGCTCTCGGTGATCTACTTCATCCCGCTGCTGCTCAGCTCGGCCGCCATCGCGATCACCTACAAGGCGCTGCTCGACCCGAACTTCGGGCTCGGCGCCGGGCTGGGGATCCCGATCCTCGTGCAGGACTGGCTGGGCGAGCCCGTCCTCGCCTTCAGCGTCGTGATCTTCGTGGTGTCGTGGCAGTTCATCCCGTTCCACTCGCTGATCTACCAGGGTGGCGTGCGCCAGATCCCGCGCTCGATGTACGAGGCCGCCGAGATCGACGGCGCCGGCCGGGTCCGCATGTTCTTCAGCATCACCCTGCCCCAGCTCAAGTACACGATCATCACGTCCTCGACGCTGATGGTCGTGGGGTCGCTGGTCTTCTTCGACCTCATCTTCGTGCTCACCGCCGGCGGCCCGGGGGACGCCACCCGGGTGCTCGCCCTGGAGATGTACAAGAGGGGCTTCCAGGCCAACCTGATGGGCCCGGCCAGCGCGATCGCCGTCATCCTGGTCCTGGTGGGCCTGGCGCTGGCGCTGCTGCTGCGCCGCCTCGGCGGCCGGGACGCGACCCACAGCCAGCTGGAAGGTGCCTGACATGACGACGACCCTCGCGAAGAACACCTCGCAGGCGGCGGCGCGGCACACCGCCCCCGGCCCCAAACGGGTGACCCGCCGCCCCAACTGGCTGGGCGGGCTGGTCGCCTGGTTCTGGCTGGCGGTCGTGGTCGTGCCGATCTACTGGATCGTCATCACCAGCTTCAAGTCGCAGAGCAACTATTACGTCGAGAACCCCCTCGTGCCGCCGGCCGAGCCCACGCTGGCCAACTATCAGATGGTCATCGAGTCGGACTTCATCCGATATTTCATGAACAGCGTCGTCGTCACGGTCGGCGCGGTCGCGCCCGCCGTGGCGGTGTCGTTCATGGCGGCGTACGCGATCGTCCGCAGCGGCAGGGGGCGGTTCCTGCGCTGGACCAACTCGGCGTTCCTCATGGGCCTGGCCATCCCCCACCAGGCCACGATCATCCCGATCTACCTGATCATCATCAAGCTCGGTCTCTACGACACGCCCATGGCGCTCATCCTGCCGTCGATCGCGTTCGCGATCCCGCTGTCGGTGCTGATCCTGTCGAACTTCATCAGGGACGTCCCCAAGGAGCTGTTCGAGTCGATGCGCCTCGACGGCGCCAGCGAGCTCGGCACGCTCTGGCACCTGGCACTCCCCCTGACCAGGCCCGCCGTGGTGACGGTGACCATCTACAACGCCCTGACGATCTGGAACGGGTTCCTGCTGCCGCTGATCCTCACCCAGAGCCCCGAGCAGCGCACGCTGCCGCTGGCGCTGTGGACCTTCCAGGGCCAGTACAGCATCAACGTGCCCGCGGTGCTCGCCTCCGTCGTCCTGACCTCGGTGCCCATCCTCATCCTGTACGTGGTCGGCCGCCGCCAGCTGCTGGCCGGCCTGACCGCCGGATTCGGCAAGTAACGAGGAGCCGCCCGCCCCAGATTGCAAAATCGGACTGCGGTCCGGTAACGTCTTACCCACGTAACCGGACCGCAGTCCGACTTATTCTGGAGGCAATGACATGACCGCTCTGATCACCCGGGACGACCTCGCGGCGGCCATCGAGGCGGGCACGGTGACCGTGGTCGATGCGCTCGGCGGCGCGTACTACGCCAAGCAGCATCTCCCCGGCGCCGTCCCCCTGGCCCCGGCCGACGTGGACGCCCAGGCATCCGCGCTGCCCGACAAGAACGCCGCGATCATCACGTACTGCTCCAACCCGGCGTGCCCGAACAGCGGCCAGGTCGCCGGCCGGCTCACCGCGCTGGGCTACACCGACGTGCGCAAGTACCGCGAGGGGATCGAGGACTGGACGGCCGCGGGGCTGCCCGTCCAGTCGTCCTGACCGTCCTTCCGCCTACCGACCGAAGCTGCCCGCCAGCACCTCCACCCGGTCCCGCTTCGCGTACAGCTCCCAGAAGCCGTCCGCGAGGACGTCCGGGTGGATCACCTCCGGCTCGAACTCGAGCGGCACCGAGGACGAGGTGATCCCCCGGTGCGGCACGCTGCCCTCGATCAGCGCCCCCACGTTGACCGCCCCCACGTACACACCCTTGCCCGCGAGCTCGGCGTTGAGGGTGTGGAAGTAGTTGCGCAGCGCCGCCTGCGCCATGCCGGCGTTGCCGAGCCCCGGCGTCGGGTAGATCCCCGACTGCCCCGCGGTGAACAGGATCGCGCCGTCGCCCCGCTCGACCATGTCGGGCAGCACCTGCCGCACCAGGGCGACCGCCGAGAGCACGAACCGGTCCAGGATCACCCGCGCGTTCTCGACGTCGACGTCGAGCGTCGCCGCGATCCCCTCCCCCATGTTCCCGCCGCCGGGGCTGAACTCGGCGACGTCGATCCGCCCGTACGCCTCCTTGATGGCCGCGACCGCGGCGGCGAGCCGGGCGGGCTCGTAGACGTCGGCGGTGAATCCGGCCGCCTCGATGCCGTCGCGGGCGAGCTCGGCGACGAGGTGATCGAGGTTCTGCCTGGTCCGGGCGACGAGCGCGACCCGGAAGCCCTCGCGCCCGAAGCGGCGGGCGAGGGACAGGCCCATGACGGGGCCGGCGCCGAAGATGGCGAGAGTTCTGGGCATGACGACTCCTTAATGCATTCAGCTAACTTGACTGCAGTCCCAAGTTCCGTGCCGGAAGCATACGCACAAGTTGGGAGTGTTCTCAACTTCGCCTACGATGGGCCGCATGCCGACCCCCGCCAGACCGCTCCGCAGGGACGCGCAGCGCAACCGCGACCTGCTGGTGACGGCCGCGAGAGAGCTGTTCGCCGCCCGCGGGCTGGACGTCCCCCTCGACGAGATCGCCCGTACGGCCGGGGTGAGCAGCGGCACCCTCTACAACCACTTCCCGAGCCGCGACGACCTCGTCGACGCCGTCTTCAGCGACCGCACCGCCACCGTGGTGCGGATCTCGGAGCACGCCCTGTCGCTGCCGGACGCGTGGAGCGGGCTGGTGCACTTCCTGGAGCGGGTGTGCGAGCTGCAGGCCGCCGACCGCGGCTACAACGACCTCGTCTCACGCCGGGGCCCGCAGCCCACGCCGGCCAGCGACCCGGCACTCGGCTACGCGATGATGTCGCGGATCATCGACCGCGCGCACGAGGCCGGGGTGCTGCGACCCGACTGCACGCTGGAGGACATGGTGTTCGTGACGTGGGGCATCGCCCGCACGGTCGAGGCCACCACCGCCGTCCGGCCCGAGGTGTGGCGGCGGCATCTGGCGCTGATCCTCGACGGGTTCCGCGCCCCGGCGGCGCATCCGCTGCCGGAGCCGCCCCTGCGGCCCGACGAGCTGATGCGCATCATGCGAGAGTCCTGCTGACCGTCGCCCTGACGCCAGGTGACGCCCGCCTGTGGCCCGAAATTCCCGCCGGGAACGACGACGGCAGATCGCATGACCCAAAGGTACGCGCGGCCGGGAATGCCCGGAGGCACCCATGCGTTGTGGCGAGCAACCGATTGAAGTTTCAACCAAACAGGAGGGGTCATGCCCGCCATCACCGCTGACACCCTGGCCCTGCCCCGCGTCGCCGCGCCCGACCCGGCCGCCGTCACGCGGCGGCCCGTGAAGTCGGTGACGACCGCGCCCAGCGGGTTCGAGGGCGAGGGCTTCCCGGTACGGCGCGCGTTCGCCGGCGTGCCGCAGTCCGCGCTGGACCCGTTCATCCACATGGACCAGATGGGCGAGGTCGAGTACGCGCCCGGCGAGCCCAAGGGCACCCCCTGGCACCCGCACCGCGGCTTCGAGACCGTCACCTACATCATCGACGGCATCTTCGAGCACCAGGACTCCAACGGCGGCGGCGGCACGATCACCGACGGCGACACCCAGTGGATGACCGCGGGCTCGGGCCTGCTGCACATCGAGAAGCCGCCGGAGCACCTGGTGGTCTCGGGCGGGCTGTTCCACGGCGTCCAGCTGTGGGTCAACCTGCCCAAGGCGCACAAGTTCCACCTGCCCCGCTACCAGGACATCCGCGGTCGCCAGGCGGCGCTGCTCGCCTCGGCCGACGGCGGCGCGCTGCTGCGGGTGATCGCCGGCGAGCTGGACGGCCACGCCGGTCCGGGAGTCACGTTCACCCCGATCACGATGGTGCACGCCACGGTGAGCCCCGGCGCCCGGCTGGAGGTGCCGTGGAACCCGGCGTACAACGCCCTGGCCTACGTGCTGGCCGGACACGGCTACGCCGGGGACGAGCGCACGCCGGTGCGCAAGGGACAGCTGGTCGTCTTCGGCCAGGGCGGGGCGATCACCGTCGCCGCCGACCCGGCCCAGCCGCAGGCCGAGCCGAACCTGGAGGTGCTGCTGCTCGGCGGGCAGCCGATCCGCGAGCCGGTCGTCCAGTACGGCCCCTTCGTGATGAACAACCGCGCCGAGATCCTTCAGGCGATGGAGGACTACCAGGCCGGCCGCCTGGGCGTCATCCCCGCCGAGCGCCTTCCGCACACCGGACAGGAGTGAACATGCCGATCGAGAAGCTGGCCGAGGAGTACAAGCGCGGGCGCCGGTTCTTCGACTCCCAGGACTACATCGGGGCCGCCCGCATCCTGGCCCAGGTGGTGGCCGCCGCGCCGGACAACCTCGCGGCCCGGCTGCTGCTGGCCCGCGCCTACTACCACTCGGCCCAGCTGGGCCGGGCCGAGGCCGAGCTCCGGCTGGTGCTGGAGCGCGACCCGGCGGAGGGGTACGCCTGCCTGCTCCTCGGTCGTACGCTGCAGCGCCAGAACAGGCCGAAGGACGCCGAGCCGTACCTGCGCATGCATGCCGCGATGACCGGCGAGTGAGATGCGCGACGCCGAGCGCCGCCGTCCCCGTACGGCGGCGCTCCGGCCTGCAGTGATATCCATTCGAATATCGACAATCAAGGCATATCAGTCTTGGACAGCGCGAACGGCTCTGTGCTGTCATGACGCCCATGTCCCCTTCGAGCCCCTTGTGGAGCCTTGCCCGCCTGACCGGAGCGGCCGTGGCCGCCGGCACGGTGGTCGCCGCGATCGCGCTGCCCACCGTGGGCGGCACAGGCTCCCTGTTCGTCTCGGCCACCGAGATGCTTGATCTCAAGCCCGCCCAGCTCGAAGAGCCGCCCCTGGCCCAGACCTCCGTCGTGTACGACGCCGAGGGCGACCGCATCGCCCAGTTCTACGCCGAGAACCGCAAGGAAGTGCGGCTGGACCAGATCGCGGACGTGATGAAGACGGCGATCGTCGCCATCGAGGACTACCGCTTCTACGAGCACGGCGCGCTCGACCTGGAGGGCACCGCCCGGGCCCTGGCCAAGAACCTCAGCTCGGGCGGCATCGCCCAGGGCGGCTCGTCGATCACCCAGCAGTACGTCAAGCAGGTCCTGCTGAACTCGGCCGACACCGAAGAGGGCAAGAACAGGGCGCTGGAGGCCAGCTACGCGCGCAAGCTCAAGGAGCTGCGGTACGCGATGGGCGTCGAGGAGAAGTACTCCAAGGACGAGATTCTCCGCCGGTATCTGAACATCGCCTATTTCGGCGCGGGCGCCAACGGCGTGGAGGCGGCGGCGCGGCGCTTCTTCGGCGTCTCGGCCGCCGACCTCAACCTGACCCAGGCGGCGACCCTGGCCGGTGCCGTCCAGAACCCCAACAGGACCGACCCCGGACTCGGCAAGCAGCCCCGCAAGCTGCTGCTGGAGCGCCGGAACGTGGTGCTGGACCGGATGGCACAACTCGGCCGGATCACGCCGGATCAGGCGGCGCGCGCCAAGGCGGCGAAACTCGGCTACAAGGGCGTCGAGGCGCCCAATGGCTGCCAGGCCAGCCGCTATCCCTACTTCTGCGAATACGTACGTCATGAGCTGCTCACCAGCCCCGCCTTCGGCAGGACCGAGCAGGCCAGGAAGCAGCGCTTCGCCCGCGGCGGCCTGAAGATCTACACGACCCTGGACCCGAAGGCGCAGCGGGCGGCGGAGACGGTGATCAGGAAGCACGTATTCGCCTCGGACCACCCCGTCGCCGCCGAGGCGCTGGTCAAGCCGGGCACCGGCGAGATCAAGGCGATGGCGGCCAGCCGCCCCTACGGCCGCTCGGCCAAGCGGAACGAGATCTCCTACAACCCGGTGGCGGACAAGCGGCACGGCGGGTTGATCGGCTTCCAGGCGGGCTCGACGTTCAAGACGTTCACGCTGATCACGGCACTGGCGCAGGGTATGAAGATCGACGACGGGATCAGCGTGACCAACGCCTACACCGCCCCCGGCTACGCCTCGTTCAAGAACTGCAAGGGCCAGAACATGGGCATCCCGTCCTGGACGGTCACGAACGACGAGGGTTCGCCCGGTTTCAAGACGCTCGCGACCGGTACGTGGGGGTCAGTGAACACGTTCTTCATGGCGCTGGAGCAGCGGGTCGGCCTGTGCGAGACGGTGCAGACGGCCAAGTCGCTCGGCATCAGGCGGGCGGACGGGGGGCCGCTGCAGGAGTACGAGACGTTCACGCTCGGGATCAACGAGATGGACCCGGTGACCGTGGCCACCGCGTACGCGGCCGTCGCGGCACGCGGCACGTACTGCGCGCCCATGGTCATCACCAAGGTGACGGAGGCGAGCACGGGCAAGGCGACCTCGTACGAGCCGTCGTGCCGCAAGGCCCTCGACCCGGAGGTGGCCGACGCGACCGCGCACGTCCTGTCCGGGGTGTTCACCAAGGGCACGATGCGCGGCGTCGGCGGCATCGGCCGCCCGGCGGCGGGCAAGACGGGCACCACGGACGGGTACGCCACGGCCTGGTTCGCCGGGTTCACCCCCGACCTGGCGGGGGCGGTCAGTGTGGGCGACCCCCGCGGCTCCCAGCGCTACAAGCTGACCGGCGTCACGATCGGCGGCCGCACCTTCGGCGCGGTGGCGGGCGCCTCGGTGCCCGGGCCGATCTGGAAGGACACCATGATGGCGGCGCTGGAGGACGTGCCGGCCGCGGACTTCACCCCGGTGAACACGGCCCGCTTCGGCGGCTGCGGCCAGAGCTGCGCACCGCCCCGCGATGACCGTCCGGACCCGGCCGCCCAGGACCAGCTCGCGGACACCGAGGGCTGACCCCGTCTCGGCCGCCGTCTCCTGCGAAAGGGCCGGCATCCACGGAACCACGGCCGAGGTGGCTCACCGCCTCCCCCTCGGCCGCCGCGCCGCTCTCCCTGAGCGGCCGGGGTTGCGCGGCGAGGCGATGATCGGCCAGTATCGTCGGCATGACTTGTGGAAAGGGCGATCTCCGCCCGGCCCGTTGAGGCCCATGGAGCCGGCCGAGGAGCCGGCCCTCGACATCTCCGCCGATGCCTTGCTGGCGCGTTTCGCGCCTCTGCCGTACCCGCGGCGCATGCGGGCTCTGGCGCTCCACGCCCGCCGGCTGGCCGGCACCTCCCAGCTGCGCGTCCTCCTGGACGAGCTGTCCGCGCGGGATCGGTACGCCCGGCGTACGGCGCTGCACGTGGCCATGGCGGCGCGCGACCTCGATCACGTCCGGGAGGTTCTCGCCGGGCCGGACATGGGGCTGCGGCGCGCGGCGCTGCGTGCGGTGCGGACCCTGCCCGTGCCGGATCCGGCGGTGGCCGCGGCGTTCGAGGACGCCCCTGCCGAGCTGCGGTTCGCGCTGTATCGCACGCTGGCGCTCGGCCGCCGGCAGGCGCTGGCCGAAGCGCTCCTGCCGGACGTCCACGCGCGATGGGGGGCGCGCGAGGCGGCGGCGCTGCTGCCGGCCTGCGGTGCCGAGACCGTCGCGCGATGGCTGCCGGACGTCGCCCACGCGGTGACGTCCTGGACGGCGCTGGCCAAACGGCACCCGGGCGCGATCATGGCGGTGGCCGAGCAGGAGCTGGCGGGTGGCGTTCACGCGTGGAGCTGGTGGCGCCGCCGCGGGGCGGGCGTGATGCTCGCGGCCCTCGCCGAGCCGGCCCGCATGCTGGCTCTGCTGGAACGGCACGACCTGCGTCACGGCCTCCGCGGCCTGCCCGCCCCGGTCGTGAACGCGCTGTTCAGGGTGGATGCCGCGCGAGCCAGGAAGTTGTTCGCCGACCCCGTGGCGACCGGCTGGGAGGGGCCGGCGAAAGCGGTGCTCCGCCACCTGCGGTCGGGCTCGGACGCGGAGATCCTGCGTCTGGCCTCGTCCGAACACCGGCTCGACCCGGTGCTGCCCTCGCTGCCGCCCGCCCGCCGGGCCGCGATCTTCGAGGCGGTCGCCGCGCGGAGGGGCGGTTCCACCGGGCTGTGGGCCATGCGGTTCCTCAGATGGCTGCCTCCGGAGTCGGCGGCGGCCGAGGCGAGGCGCATGCTGGCCTGGCACGAGTCGGTGTGGCACTCGCCCCGTTCCCGCCTGGACAATCCGGACATCCCGCTGAAGCTCACCTCCTACCTGCCCTATGAGGAGGCCGTCGGCCCGCTGCGCGAGGCCGCCGTGGCCGGGGACCCCCGACGGCGCGGGCTGGCCAGGACGCTGCTGATCGAGTGCACGGCCCGGACCCGGGACCGGGCGGCGCTCCACGCGCTCCTCGCCGACCTGGCCCTGCGCACCGCCAGCGAACAGGACCCGCTCCGCCGGGGTCTGCTGGCCGCTCTGCGGGAGGTCCCGCCCGCGCTGCTCGACGACTCCTGCGCGGGGACGCTGGAGCGCATCTCCGCGGACGCCGTCGAGGCCCCGGACTCCTCCCTCGCCACCCAGGACGAGCTGCGGAGCCTGGCCGGCCGGGTCCTGCGGCACCACGACCCGGCCACCGCGCCGGCGCTGACGGCGTGGGCGCTGGGCACGTACGGGAGGCTCGTGGCGCGGCACGGCGCGAGCGGCCTGTCCGCGCGGGAGCCCCGGCCCTCCCCCGTCCGCCGCCGCCGCTACCGCACCCATGGCCCGGTCGCGGAGTCGCACCGCCTGGACCGGGTGCTGCGCGCGGGTCAGGAGCACGATCTACTGGCGGTGCTGCGTCCGCACCTTCGTGCCGCACGCGAGCGGGAGGACTTCACCCTGGCCGTGGCCCTCGCCCACGTGCTCGGCCGCCGTTCATGGGCGCTCGCCGAACTCCAGGACGACCTGCGCGCCGCCATCCGCACGGCACCGGAGGCGCCGGCCCGCGAGGCTGCCGGCCTGTGGCTGAACCGTCCTCGTCGCCGCCTGCGGACGACTCGTGCCGCAGCCGCCTCTGGGGTGCAAGCGCCGGAGCGGTCGAGCGGCCTCAGGATCGAGCAGGAGGGGCGGTCAGGAGGAAGCGGGAGCGTGCGGGAGGAGCGGGTGCTCTGGCTTGTGCGGGAGGACGCGTCCGCCGTGACGCTGCCCGCCGTCTGGCGGACCGTGGCCCGGCGTCGTACCGACCTCCTCCTCCCCCTCCTGGACAGCCACCGCAGCGGCCGTTTCGCGGACCTCGCGTGGGTGCCGCGGGTCGACGGCGGCGACGCCGGTCGATGGACGCCCGCCCAGCGCGAAAGGGTCCGCGCCGAGCTCACCGCCGACGTCCACGACGAAGGGCTGCCCATCGCCGCGCGTCTGGCCGCCGTCCAGGCGACCGGCCGGATCGGCGGCGGGCTGGACCTCCTCGCCGCATGGGCGGGCCGGGAGGAGACGATGCTGGCCGAAGCCGCCGTCACGGCCATGGCGCACGCCGGCGAGCCCGCCCGCGCGGTGCCCGTGCTCGTGGGCCACGCCGGCGGCCCGGCCTCCCGCGTCGCGGTGGCCGCGCTGGCCCGCTGCTGCCGTTCGACACCCCCGTCCCTGCTCGGGCCGCTGCTGGAGGAGGCGCTGACCGCTCCCGGCAGCAAGGTGACGCTGCGCAAGCTGGCCGCCCGCCAGCTGGGCCGCAACCGCCCGCCCGGCGCGGTGGACGTGCTGCTGCGGGCGTGGGCGGACCCGGGGCTGCACCGGGACGTACGGGTCGCCCTCGCCTCGGTGCTGCGCACGATCCCCGAGGACCCGCGGACCCTGGACGCGCTCGGCGACGCCGCCGGCCCGCACGCCGGCGAGCCGATGCTGCGCACGCTCTTCCAGGCCCACCCGATGGAGTACGCCCCCGCCGCCCGCCCCCGTTACGCGGACCTGGTACGGCGCCTCCTCATGGCCGCCGACCTGCCCGGGGTGAGTTTCCGCGGGTCGAAGGCGTTCGCCGTGTGGGCGCACTGGTACCGGGGCGGCTTCGACGAGATCATCGAGGCCGTGGCCGATCCGGGGACGACCGGGGAGGGCATGGCGGTGTTCCTGGGGCTGCTGCGGGCCGGGTCGATCCGGTCCCAGGCGCTGGACGTCCTGGCCAGGCTGGCCGCCGCCGTACCCGGAGAGGACCTGCGGACACCGGCCAGGCAACGCGTGGACACCATCGCCCGGAGACTGGCCGGGCCCTTGGAGGAGGAGCCGGAGCCGTGGCGGCGGCGGCTCGCCCGGGACGCGATGGACGTGCTCGCCACCCAGCCTCTCCTGCTGCCCCAGGTGGCCGAGCTGGGCGTGGCCCTGATCCCCAGGGAAACGGACGGGGACGAACTCGCCGACGCCCTGTGCGCCCTGGCCGACCTGCTCGCGGACCGGCCGGTGCTCGCCGCCCGGACGGCCGGCAAGGCCGTCTCGGAGCTGTTCGGCGAGTACGGACGGCGGCCGCCGCTGCCGATCGCGGTCGCGCTGCCCGCGGCCCGGCGTCTGGCCGGCCGCGGTGACCTGTCCGGCGGCCTGTTCGCGCTCATGCTCACCCAGTCGGGAGGGCAGCGCACCGAGTGGGCGGCCCCGTGGCGGGACCTCCTCCGTGACCTGCGCGCCTCCCCGCACCTGGAGGTACGTCAGGAAGCATGGGACACCGCCGTGGACTGACCCCGGACAACCGGATGGCCCGCGCCCTTGTCCTCGGGGTTGTCGCCGGCTTCCCCGAGGCGGACCTGGTCACCGTCCCTCTCTCCCACGCCGAAGTCCGAGCGCATCCGGGCGAACCTGGGCGGCGACGCGCTGGTGGGGCGCGGGCAGGAGGCCCGCGCCGCCCGGATGACCGCGGCATCGGGTTTCCCCGGCAGAATGATGCCGATGATCCTCCCGCTCGCCGCGCGCGTCTGCGTCGTCGCCGCCGCCCTGATCTGCCTCGCCGGCTGCGGCACGCAGGCTCCCGGCGCCGGGGCCGCGCCGGCCCGTCCCACGGCGACGGGTCTCCCGCCCGGCCACCCCCTGGTCCAGCCGCCGCCGACGGTGTGGTCCCCGCCCCCGACCCCGTCCTGCGCCGGCTCGGGACTGCTCCTGTACGCCGAACCGCCCGATGCCGCGATGGGGCTGCGCGTCCAGACAGTGACGCTCACCAACTGCGGCGACACGGTGCGGCAGGTCGAGGGGTACCCGCGCGTCCGGCTCCTGGACGAGGACGGCGAGCCGCTGAAGGTGAAGATCGACCGGGGCGCCCGGCAGGTCACCACCGCCATCAAGGATCCCGGGCCGAAGGCGGTGACCGTACGGCCGGGCCGATCGGCCGCCTTCACCCTGGCGTGGCGCAACACCTACGGCGGCACCACCCGTCCGCCCGCGGTCGGCGCCACGCTCGTCGTCACCACCGGCTCCGGCAGGGAGCGCGTCAGCGGCCTCTTCGACCTCGGCTCCACGGACCTCCTGGGCGTCACCGCCTGGAAGCCGGTCCCGGTCAAGCGATGAGCCCGGCCACGGGGGCCGAGGCCGGGCACCTCGACCCGGAGACGGACCACGAGGAGCTCGCCGACCAGCTCGTCGCGATGGCCGACGGGCTGCAGCCGCAGTGGCTGCTCGACCCTGACAACGTCGACCTGGTCGGCCGCTTCCGCTCCTTCGCGGGACGCGTCCTGAACTCCTGAGCCGCGCGGCGACCGTCACCGCGCGGCAGGCCGTCCGCTCAGCTCGCCGGGGTCTCGGAGTTCGCCATCCGCAGCAGGTCGTCCATGGCCGGCGGCTGCTGCCCGCCCTGGGAGGCGCCCATGCTGAGGAGGGTCGCCAGCGGGATCTGGGCGATCAGCGCCTGGCTGGCCGGGTCGGTGAAGAAGCTCTTCTCACCGTCCGCGGCCTTCAGCAGGGTCTCCTCGACGATCTTCCTGCCCTGGGGATGGGCCAGCCATTCCTGAAGCGTGCTGTCGGCCGTGAGCGCGGCCCGCGGCGACTCCACGTCCAGGTGGATGCGCTGCTCCAGGGGCAGGTCGCGGGAGGAGCTGCCGACGTGCACGCCGTACTCGCCCGGCTCGGCCACCCACTGCCCGTGCCGGGTGCTCCAGTAGCTGAAGGCCCGGGCGTCGAGCTCGATCACCACGCGGGCGCTCTCGCCGGGGGCCAGGCGGACCTTGCGGAAGCCGCGCAGCTCGCGTTCGGGACGATCCACGCCGGCGACGGGGTCGCTGACGTACACCTGCACGACCTCGGCGCCCTCCCGCGTGCCGGTGTTCGTCACCGTGACCTCGACGCGGGCCTCGGGCCGGGCCGGGTCGGGCACGTGCACGGCCAGGTCGGAGCAGGCGAACGTGGTGTACGACAGCCCGAACCCGAACGGGAAGGCCACGTCCCGCCCGGTGCGGTCGTACCAGCGGTAGCCGATGTAGAGGCGCTCCCCGTAGAGCACCTGCCCCTCCGAGCCCGGCCAGTTGACGTGCGCGGGCGTGTCGGACAGCCGGTGCGGGACGGTCTCCGCCAGCCGGCCGGAGGGGTCGGCGTGCCCGAAGATCAGGTCGGCCGCGGCGCCGCCGCCCGCCTGGCCCGCCAGCCACATCTCCAGCAGGGCGGCCGCGTGCTCGGTGAGCGGGCCGGTCAGCACGACGCCGCCGTTGCTCAGCACGACCGCGACCGAGGGGTTGACCGCGGCCACCGCCTCGAGCAGCCGGATCTGCGCCTCCGGCAGGTCCAGGTCCTCGCGGTCGAAGCCCTCGGACTCGGCCTCCGACGGCTCGCCGAGGAACAGCAGCACCGCGGCGGCGCCGCGAGCCGCCTCCACCGCCTCGGCGAGCAGGACGGCGTCGGGCGTCCCGTCGAGGCGGAACCCCGGCGCGAACGCGACCTCGCGCGAGGTGGCGGCGCGGATCGCCGTCAGGGCGTCGTCGAGCCGGGTCGGGTTGATGAGGGAGCTGCCGGCGCCCTGGTAGCGCGGGGTGCGCGCGAACTCGCCCAGCACCGCGATCGGGCCGCCGGACTCCGGGTCCAGCGGGAGCAGGCCGCCGTCGTTCTTCAGCAGGACCGCGCACTCCGCCGCGACGCGGCGGGCGAGCGCGTGGTGCGCGTCGAAGTCGGGCGCGGCGTCCGCGCGCCCCTGCCGCAGCCGGTCGTGGGTGCTCACCAGGCGTTCCACGGCGACGTCCAGGACCTCTTCGCTGAGCTCGCCGGCGCGCACGGCCGCGACGACGGCGGCGGCGCTGCGGCCCCCGGTGCCCGGCATCTCCAGGTCCAGGCCGGACCGGACGGCGGCGGCCGGGTCGTGCACCGCGCCCCAGTCGGAGACCACGTAGCCGTCGAAGCCCCACTCCTCGCGCAGGACCGTGGTGAGCAGCCAGGGGTTCTCCGAGGCGTACACTCCGTTGACCCGGTTGTACGAGCACATGATCGTGGCCGGCCGAGCCTCGCGGACGACGTGCTCGAACGCGCGCAGGTAGATCTCCCGCAGGGTGCGCTCGTCCACCTCCGCGCTGACGCGCATGCGGTCGGTCTCCTGGTTGTTGGCCGCGAAGTGCTTGACCGACGCGCCGACGCCGCGCGACTGCAGGCCCGCGACCCACGCGGCGCCCATGACGCCGGCCAGCAGCGGGTCCTCGGCGAAATACTCGAAGTTGCGCCCGCACAGCGGGGAGCGCTTCATGTTGACGCCCGGGCCGAGGAGCACGTCCACGCCGAGCGCCCTGGCCTCGACCGCGAGCGCCTCGCCGACCTCGCGCAGGAGGCCGTCGTCCCACGACGAGCCCAGTGCCGCCGCGGTGGGGAACGCCGTGGCGGGCATGCTGTCGGCGAGCCCGAGGTGGTCCACGCCGGAGCGCTGCAGGCGTACGCCGTGCGGGCCGTCGGTGAGCAGCGCGGCAGGCACGCCCGCGTGCGACACCTCCGCGGTCGTCCAGAAACTGGCGCCGGACACGAGCCGCGCCTTCTCCTCGAGCGTGAGCCGTTCGACGACGGGTCGTCCGTCGGTCATGTCGTGACCTTCCTGTCCTGCGGGATGAGTGGAGCTAGCGCGCGCTAGTTGCCAGCGATGCGACGCTAACCTTGGGGCACTAGCGCGCGCAAGTGCCATGTCGGGGAAACGGGAGGGCGGCCATGGGCGGACGGGAACGACGGGTGACGGCGAGCGACATCGCGCGGTCCCTGGGGATCTCCCGGGCCACGGTGGGCTTCGTCATCAACGACACCCCGGGCCAGACGATCTCGGAGGCGACCCGGCGCAAGGTGCTGGCCGAGGCCGCGCGCCTGGGCTACCGGCCGCACGCCGCCGCCCAGGCGCTCGCCCGGGGCAGCAACCGCATCGTCCTGTTCATCCTGCCCGACTGGCCGGTGGAGCACAGCCTGCGCCGCTACCTGGAGGAGGCGACCCTCGTCCTGGACCGCGCCGGCTACTCGCTGGTGACCTGGACCCGGCACGCGGGCGGCCGTTCCCGCCCGCTGTGGGAGACGCTCGACCCCGACCTCGTCGTCCCGGTCGTCCCCCTCCCCCGCGACGACCTCGACGTCCTGCGCCGGGAGGCGGGCGCGCGGCTGCCTTTCGGCGGCGGTGAGCCCTCCGAGCTGCACGAGGTGCCGTCCCTGCGGGCCGGGCCGGCCCTCCAGGTGGAGCATCTCCACGAGCGCGGCCACGCCCGGGTGGCCGTCGCCCGCACGGGCGAGCCGCGCCTGGAGCTGCTCGCCGGCCTGCGCGCCTCCCTGGCGCGGGCGCGCGCCGCGGAGCTCGGCCTCGAGATCGCCGACGTGCGGACGGTCTCCGACGAGGACGGCTCCGCGGCCGATGCCGTACGGGACTGGGTGGACTCCGGCGTCACCGGGGTGATCGCCTACAACGACGACATCGCCGCCGCCGTCGTGGGGGCGGCCGTGCGCGCGGGGATCGCCCTGCCCGGCCGCCTCGCGGTGGTCGGGCACGACGACAGTCCCCTGGCACGGCTGCTGGTGCCCGCGCTGACGAGCGTGCGCGTGGATGTGGCGGGTCTGGGCAGGTACGCCGCCCATCGCGCGCTCCACGCCCTCGGGGTCGAGGACACGCCCCCGGCCGAGCCCGGCGTCTGGGCCAGCGTGGTTCACCGGGAGACGTCGTGACCGGGCGTCAGTCCGCCAGCGCCTGCCGGCGGCGGAGTTCGAGCTGCTGCCCGATCCGGGCGGTGTCGCGCGGGTAGGTGACGTACAGGACGGAGAGCAGGAGGCCGTTGACGATCATCAGGATGACCAGCACCCACAGGAACACGCCCTGGATGCCGAGCGTCGCCGCCAGCGAGCCGGCCAGGAGCGAGAACAGCGCCCAGGCGATCGTCTCGAACACCGTCAGCCAGATCGCGTACGCCTGCCCGCGCAGCTCCGGCAGCACGACGCCGGCCACGATGGGCCGGTTGACCGGCGGGTTCAGGCCCTGGCAGGCGCCCAGCAGGGCCCAGAAGACCGCGTAGGCGGCGATCGTCTCGTACCGGAACTGCGTGCCGAAGAAGGCGATGACGGCGAACAGGATCTGGGCCAGTTGCAGGACCAGGACGCGTCCCCTGCTCGGCATGAGCCGGTCGAGCCGGGGCAGGATGAATCCGGCGCTCAGCGTGGCGACGCTGTAGCCGATGCCGAACGGGAGCGCCACCAGGATGGCGGTGGCGTTGTCGATGCCGCGCTCGGTGACCAGGAACTGCACGCCGAAGATGGCGATCAGCAGGTGGCCCGACAGGAGCCGGCTCACCATCATCACGGTGTACGTGGGGATGCGGAACAGGCCGGCCACGGAGGCGACGGTGACCTTCGCCTTCGTCCGGTCCTCGTTCGCGAGGTCGGCGAGCTGCTTCTCGGAGGATCCGATGCCCGGATCCGCGAAGAAGGCGGCGACGACGAACCCGGCGACGATGCAGACGCCGCCGAGGGTCCACAGCGCCCAGCGCCAGCCGTCCTCGAGTCCGACGAAGACGGCCATGACGGGCGCGAGGACGATGGCGGCGAGCTGGAGCGCACCGAAGAAGATCCCGTTCGCCCGGGCCCGCTGCTCGTCGGCGAAGGAGTCGGCGATGACGGCCATGGCGATGGGCGAGCCGCCGATCACCGCGGCGGACATGAGGGTGCAGCAGATGAGGAGCTGGACGAAGTTCTGGGAGAAACCGGCGGCGATGCCGAACAGGCCGCCGGTCACCGTCGTGGCGACCAGCGCGCCACGACGGCCGATCTTGCTGGACAGCCACACCCAGAACGGGCCGGCCGGAACGCTGGCGATCTTGCCGAGCGCCGCGATGATGCCGAGATGACCGCTGTTGAGCCGGAGCGCGGCCGCGAGCGTGGGGAAGACGGTGTTGATGAGACCGGCTTCGGTGTTGTCGACGACGCTCACGCCGGAAAGGACGGCGAGATTGCGCCAGCGATGGGGGACGTTGGCGGCCTGAGCCGCTCCTGGCTGTACGGACGCGGTGGAGGCGCTGGCATCCATGCGGTGCCCCTGTCTGCAGTGTTGCGATAGAGAGACCGTCGCCTCAGTCGATCGAGGCGGCGGGTGTTGCCGTAAGAAGGCCGAACTGCTCGTCGATGCGGCGCAGGACCGCGGCGGGTACGAAGCCGAGACGGGCGAGGTCCAGCAGGCTCATGGGGGCGGGGGCGGCGAGCAGCTCCGACTGGACCAGGGCCGGGGCCTCCTGCGCGAGGACGTCCTTGGCGCCGGTGACGCCCAGCAGCTCCAGGAGGGGCGCGCGGAGCAGGGCCGGAGCCTGGAACTCCGCGCCCGCGGGCAGCGGCACGGCGACGGCCGCCGCGCGTTCGCGCTGCTCGCGGACCAGCAGGTGCTCGCGGGTGACCTCGGCCTCGCGCGGGATGCCCAGGCGCTCGAACTGGCTGGGCGGGGCGTCGGTCTCGACCATGAGACGGCGCAGCAGCTCGATCATCCGCAGCTCCACGTCGTCGTCCACGATCGGGCTCTGCTGCGCCGGGTCCTCGTGCAGGTCGAACAGCAGGGTGCCGTGCTGCCACGGGTTCATCCAGCTCGGGGAGGCGGGCATCCGCATCGTGCGCAGGCCCTTGGTGAAGGCGAACGGCTCGGCCGGCTCCCAGTCCCGCAGCTCCGCCACCGAGAACCTGCTGCGCATGTGGGTGGGCATGAGCGTGAACTCCTCCAGCGGCCCGTTGGCCGCCTCCCTGCCCGCGCGCATGTAGACGTGGCGGCCGTCGGTGACGTTCACGTGCCCGCCGTGGATGCCGAACAGCGCGCCCTCCCGCAGCGGCCCGTCCTGGGCGAGGTCCGCGCCCTGCATGTCAGGGGTGGGCTCCTGGCCGAAGTAGCGCAGCACGGTCGGCGCGATGTCGATGGTCTGCGCCAGCTCACCCCGCCGCCGGTCCCGCCCGCCGGTCCGCGGGTCCCACAGGAACATCGGCAGATGCACCAGCTCGTTGAACCACGGCATCACCGACTTGGCCCACCAGCCGTGCTCGCCCAGCAGGAAGCCGTGGTCGGTGTTGACGACGAGCAGGGTGTCGTCCCACAGGGCGTGCTCGTCCATGAAGTCCAGCACCCGGCCGAGCGAGCGGTCACACATCGACACCAGCGCGGCGTACTCCAGGCGGGCGTGCTCGACCTGCCCCTGCGGCTCCAGCACCTTCTGATACGGCGGCCAGTCGAAGGCGGGCCCGTCATAGTCGTGCGGGTAGCGGTCCTTGTAGTGCTGGTGGGTGAAGAACGGCTCATGGGGGTCGAACAGCTCGATCTGCAACAACCACCGGTCGGCGCCGGCGTTGGTCTCCAGGAAGTGCAGACCGGCGTCGACGGTCAGGGTCTGCGAGTGCTCGGCCTCGGTCGGCATGTACGTGCGGTTGATCACGTCCTGCCGCTTCATCGCCCCGTACGGGCTCGCCGGGGCGCCGTCGTCGGCGACCACGCCCTTCCACGGGTCGCCCTCCTGGCCCCGGAAGAACTCCCAGGTGCTGTAGCGGGTGTGGTAGGTCGCGCCGCCGTCCTCCCAGTAGTGCGGATGGTCGGAGACCAGGTGCGTGTGCACGCCCGCCCGCTTGAGCAGCTCCGGCATCGAGTCGTCGAACGGCTCCAGCGGGCCCCAGCTGCGGTGCAGGAAGTTGTACCGGCCGGTGTGCATCTCACGCCGCGCCGGCATGCACGGCAGCGACCCGGCGTAGAAGTTGTCGAACGTCACCGCCTTGGCCGCCAGCCGCGCGAAGTTGGGCGCGTCGACGAAGGTGTCGGCGTAAGGGGCGAGCATGTGCCTGTTCAGGCTGTCGAACATGAGGATGATGGCTCTCATCGCGTCGCCTCCTCGGCGTGATCGGCGTTGATCGGCTCTCCGTCGAGGAGCCGCCGGCGCAGCTCGATGAGCGAGGCGATGTGGCGGTCCATCGCCTCGGCCCCGCGCCGGTGGAGCCACTCGTCCATCTGGCCGCCGAGCTCGGCGTCGTAGCCCCGCGGCGGCTCGTCGAACCGGCTGCGGTCACGGTGGCGGTACCGCGCGACCTCCGCCACCCGGGTGTTGATCTCGACGTCGAGGATGCCGATCACCTGCTCGACCGTCATGAACCCGGCACTGCCCAGCCGCGCGTACAGGTCAGGGTCCTGGAAACGCGTGGGCGGGTTGTACGGGCGCGTCAGCCAGTCGGTGAAGACCGTGTGGCCCTCTTCGGTCACGTGGTAGCGCTTGGCGTTGCTCGCCCCGGCGCGCTCCTCGATCGTGTGCTCGACCCAGCCGCGCTCCTCCATCGCCGACAGCGTCCGGTACGCCTGGCTCATGGTCGTGTTCGAGCGCATGAACCGGCCGTGCGTGTCGAAGAACCTCTTCAGCTCATAGCCGGTGCTGGGGCGATGGAGCAGCGCGCCGAGCAGCAGAATCTCAAGCTTCATCAAATGTGCCCGTCGTTGTAACGGAGTTAACCGTGCCACAAGTGGAACGGTGATACCATGACACAAGTGTCACCCCCTGTCGATAGGTCCGACCCCTCTTCCTGCTGCATGCCGAACCTGGCGGCCACCCCGGGCCGCGAGCCGATTCCCGCCGGGCGCGGCGCCCACCTGATCGAGCAGTGCCGCGTCGAGGCCGGCGCCTTCCGCATGGGCGACCCCTTCGGCGACGGCCTGGCCGGGGACGGCGAGTCGCCGGTGCACGAGGTGACGCTCGACGCGTACGACATCGACGCGACCACCGTCACCAACGCCGACTTCGCCCGCTTCACCGGCGACACGGGCTATCGCACCGAGGCGGAGCTCTCGGGGATGTCGGCGGTCTTCCACACGCTGGTCCACCCGCGGGCGGACGTCATCGGCAGCTCGCCGCGCGCTCCCTGGTGGCTCGCCGTCGAAGGCGCGAGCTGGAGGCATCCGGAAGGCCCCGGCTCCGACCCGCTCGACCGTGAAGATCATCCCGTCGTGCACGTGACCTGGAACGACGCCCAGGCCTACTGCGCCTGGGCCGGGCGGCGCCTGCCCACCGAGGCCGAATGGGAACGCGCTTCACGCGGCGGCCTCGAAGGCGCCCGCTATCCCTGGGGCGACGACCTCCTCGACACGCGGGGCGACTGGCAGGCCAACATCTGGCAGGGCTCCTTTCCCGACCGCAACACCGCCGAGGACGGCTGGCCGGGCACCGCGCCCGTGCGCGCCTACCGCCCGAACGGGTTCGGGCTCTGGCAGACCGTGGGCAACGTCTGGGAGTGGTGCGACGACCCGTTCGACCCGCGGGCGTACGCAAAACGGGCCCGCGAGCGGGTCCACGACCCGCGCTCCCGGGTCGCCCCGAGGCTCCGGGTCCTGCGCGGCGGCTCGTACCTGTGCCACGACTCCTACTGCAACCGCTACCGCAACGCCGCCCGATCGTCGAACACGCCCGACTCCAGCATGGGCAACGCGGGCTTCCGCACGGTGGCGCTCCGAGGCGACGGCCAGGCCGCCGGCCGCAGGGTCATGATTAGGTAGGCCCATGGCGCATGAATCGGGCAAGCCGGCGATAAGGGGCAGCCGCGGAGAGGGGATCACCACTCCTCAGGCGCTTCTCGCGGCACCCGGTTACGTGGCCCGGCGGCTCCACCAGTCGTACGTGGCCCTGTGGACCCGCGTGGTCGACCCCGTCCTGACGGGCCCCCAGTTCGCCGTCCTCACCGCGGTCGACCACCATCCGGGCGTCGATCAGGGCTCGCTGGCCTCGTCGGTGGCGCTCGACCGGTCCACGATGGCCGACGTCGTCCGCCGGCTGGAGGACAACGGGCTGATCGTCCGGCACACGGCGCCGCATGACGGCCGGCGCAAGCTGCTGCATCTGACCGAGGAGGGGTCCCGGCGGCTGGCCGAGGTCGGCAAGCGGGCCCGGGAGCTCGACGAGCAGCTGCTGAAGGGCTACTCGCCGGCCGAGCGGGAACGGGTGCTGCGCGAGATGACGGCCCTCGCCGCCCGGTGGGAAGGGCTCACGGCCGGCGAGTGAAGCGCCCGGGGGGACGTCAGTTCCTCGTCTCACTGGGGTTATATCCTCCCCCACCTCTTGCTTTCCGTGGATCGTCCGTGTTCGGATTAATTTCGGCCCCGATCAGGAGAGGCTGGAGGAGCGTTGGCGGCGAGCCAGTCGTACCACGTCACGATCGTCGGCGGCGGCCTCGGCGGGCTGACCGCCGCGCTGTCGCTGCGGCGGCGCGGCCTGCGGGTCACGGTGCTGGAGCAGGCGAGCGAGCTGGGAGAGGCCGGCGCAGGGATCCAGACCGCGCCGAACGCCAGCCGGGTCCTGATCGGGCTGGGCCTGCGCGCCGCGCTGGAGAAGATCCGCACCGAGCCGCTGGACCAGGTGCGCCGGCGCTGGCAGGACGGCAGCGTCATCGGCCTGACCCCGCTGGGCGAGTTCTGCAAGCGGGAATACAACGCCCCCTACTGGCATTACCACCGCGCCGACCTGCACAAAGTACTGCTCGACGCCTGCGTGGCGGACGACGGGCCCGGCCCCGTCGTGGAGGTCCGCACCGGGTGCGAGGTCACGACCGTGGACCGGACGAACCCCGCCCGGCCCGCCGCGGTCGTCGGCGACGGCCGGCGGTTCGAGACCGACGTGCTGGTCGGCGCCGACGGCATCCGTTCCAGGGTGCGCGACGCGCTGGGCCTGCCGGACACCCTGCGGTTCTCCGGCGAGATGGCCTACCGCGTCCTCATCCCCGGAGACAAGATCGCCGCCGATCCGGCGACCCGGTGGCTGGTGGACCGCTTCCAGAGCACCATCTGGTACGGGCCCGACCGGCATCTGGTCCACTACCTGATCCGCGGCGGCGAGTGGCTCAACGTCGTGGCGATCGTGCCCTGCACTCCCGGGGTCGAGGAGAGTTGGACCGTTCCAGCCACCGTGGACGAGCTGGTCGAGGCGTTCCCCGGCTGGGACGAGCGGGTCGGCCTGATGTTGTCCAAGGCCGCAGGCGACATCTCGGCCTGGGCCATGTACCACCGCCGCCGTGATCCGGTGTGGGTGGACGGGCAGGTGGCCCTGTTGGGTGACGCGTGCCACGCCATGCTGCCGTACCAGGCACAAGGCGCCTCGCAGACGATGGAGGACGCGGCGGTGCTCGCCGAGGAGCTCGGCGCCGTCCCGGTCGAGGGGGTGCGGGCGGCGCTCATGCGCTATGTGTCGCGCCGCGCCAGGCGCGCCGGGATGGTCCAGGACGCGGCCTGGCGCAACATGGCCCTCTACCACCTGCCCGATGGGCCCGAGCAGCGGGCCCGCGACGACAAGCTGCGGCGCTTCGACGGCGAATCCGGCGTCTCGTACCGGTGGTTGTGGAGCGGCAGCCCGCTCGACGACCGGGATGAGGAGACCTTCTCCTATCAGTTCCATGACTAGACCGGTCCGGCGCCGTCCCCCAGCCGCGCTCCCGTCTCCATCGTCGCCTCACATCCGGGTGGAACCATGAAAACAGGAGACCAGATCGTTCAGGACCTGCCGTGGAGGTGGCGGGTCCAGGGCAAGATCTTCGTCATCGGCGGCCTCGGCTACATGTTCGACGCCTGGGACGTCGCGCTCAACGGCTTTCTCACTCCCCTGCTGGGCACGGAGTTCGGCCTGTCGCTCGGCGAGCGGGGCCTGGTGGCGACCGCCAACCTCATCGGCATGGCGGCCGGCGCCGTCGCCTGGGGCACCGTCGCCGACCGGATGGGCCGCAAGCGGGCCTTCGGCCTGACCCTGCTCATCTTCGCGCTCTTCTCCGTCGTGGGCGCGGCCGCCCCCGGTTTCGAGGTCTTCCTGCTGTTCAGGTTCCTGGCCGGCGTCGGTCTGGGCGGGTGCATCCCCGTCGACTACGCGCTGGTCGGCGAGTTCTCGCCGAGCCGGCTGCGCGGCAAGGTCCTGGCCGCCATGGACGTCTGGTGGCCCGTCGGCGCGACGCTGAGCGGCGTGGCCGCCACCCTGCTCGGACCGCTGCCGGGCAACTGGCGGTGGATGCTCGCCGTCATGATCCTGCCCGCGCTGCTGCTGTTCTGGGTGCGGCGCGGCATTCCGGAGTCGCCGCTCTACCTGGCCGGGACCGGCCGCGAGCAGGAAGCACGTACGATCATCGACGACCTGGTCAGGCGCACCGGCGCCACGCCCGAGCCGTACGTCATCGAGCCACCCGTGGACGACGGCGCGTCGCGCGGCCTTCGGGCGGCGCTCGGCCAGCTCCGCCTGGTCTGGGCGTTCAGCCCGCGGGTGACCTCAGCCGCCTGGCTCCTGTTCATCACGATCATGACGATGTACTACGTGGCGCTGAGCTGGATGCCGTCGATCCTCATCAAGGAGGGCTACACCGACTACGCGGCCTTCGGCAAGACCACGCTCATGACCGCGGTCGGCATCGTCGGCGTGCTCGTCTCGGCATGGCTGATCGAGGCGGTCGGCCGCAAGTGGGTGATCGGCGTCTCGGCCCCGGTGGGCGCCGGGGCACTGGTGGGTTTCGCGCTGTACCTCGACGTCAGGTCGGCGGCGCTGCTGTGGCTGGCCGTGTTCGGCTTCGTCGTCCAGCTCACGATCCCGGTCCTGTACGCCTACGTCGCCGAGCTGTATCCGACCAGGATCAGGGCCAGCGGCTTCGGATGGGCGTCCTCGGTCAGCCGGGTGACCTCCGGCTTCATCCCGATGATCTTCGGCGGCCTGCTCTGGCCGGCGCTGGGGCTGACGATGACGTTCGTCGCCCTGGGCGCCCTGGTGCTGGCGGTCGTGCTGTGGATGGCGATCGCCGCGCCGGAGACGAGGGGCCGGGAGCTCGACCGCATCACCGACCCGTCCGGCGACACGGTGACCGCGAGCACGTGATGAAGCCCGCGCCGTTCACCTATCACCGCGCCCGCGACGTCGCCGGTGCGATCTCCCTGCTCGTGGAGCTGGGCGAGGACGCCAAATACCTCGCGGGCGGCCAGAGCCTGGTCGCCATGATGAACTTCCGCCTCGCGCGGCCGGCGCACCTGGTCGACCTGGGCGGGCTGCGCGGCGAGCTGGCCCGCCTCCAGGAGGAGGACGGCGCGCTGCGCGTGGGGGCGCTCACCACGCATCACGAGGTGGAGCGGGCGCCGCTCGGCCCCGGTTTCGCCGTGCTGCGGGAGGCGATGCGGTGGGTCGGGCACCTGCCCATCCGCACCCGCGGCACGGTGGGCGGCAGCCTCGCGCACGGCGACGCCACCGCCGAGTGGTGCCTGCTCGCGCTCCTGCTGGACGGAGAGGTGGTCGTCCAGGGGGCGAGCGGGCGCCGCCGCCGCGTCCCCGCCGGGGACCTGTTCCTCGGCTTCTACACGACGACGCTGGCGCCGGAGGAACTGATCGTCGAGGTGGTCCGAGCTGATCATCACCGCGATGGACATCTCGATCACGTTCGCGGACTTCCCGACCGAGAAGATCGGCGAGAC
>NZ_JBSGFQ010000156.1:0-24071 GCF_053603495.1 Nonomuraea sp. NPDC004186
CAAGGTCATGTAGCCGCACGGTGATCACCGCCACAAGGCAAAGTTGCACCTGCGGCATGAGTTATCTCCTGCGAATGGTGGGATTGTCGTTTCAGACCCGCGCCCCGGGGTCTCCGACCCGCGCCCCGGGGTCTCCGATCCGGGCCCAGAAGTCTGCGATCCGGGCCCAGAAGTCTGCGATCCGGGCTCCGGGGCATGGTCGCGCGGGAGTGTGAGGGCCGCGAAGAGCGCGCACAGCAGGGAAAGCACCGCCACCGCCAGCAGCGCGCCGTGCCACCCCATCGGCCCGGCGGCGAACCCGGCGCCGAGCCGGCCCAGCATCCCGCCGACCGAGTTCCCGGCGATCATCGCCCCCACCGCGGCGGGCAGCCGTGCCGTACCGACCGCGTCGGCCAGGTACGCCGCCGCGACCCCGGCGAACCCCGCGACCGCCACCCCCTGCACCGCCCGCATCACCAGCAGCACGGGGAAGGACGGGGCCAGCGGCAGGAGCAGCCCGATGATCACCGAGGCCAGCACCGACCAGACGATCACCCTGCGCCGCCCCACCCGCCCGGCGAGCCACGCCACCGGCAGCACGGCCACGGCCAGCGCCCCGGTGGCCACGCCGATGGTCAGCGAGGCGCTGCCCGGATCCAGCCGGAACCCGGCGGCGAGCTGCGGCAGCACGGGCTGCGGCGCGTACAGGAGGGCGAACGACGACACCCCGGCGGCGGCCACAGCCGCACTGACCCGCCGCGTGTCACGAACCGGAGGAGCCTCGAGAACCACCACGCCTGCAACGCTAAGCAAGGCTAATAAATACGTCTAATGCAGGAATGGACGATAATTCATACCATGATGGATGAATCGGCCGACGAGCGGCTGGCGGCTCGGCTGGCGCCCGCGCTGGCCCTGCTGGCCGCCGTGGGTGAGACGGGTCACGTGACGCGCGCCGCCGAGCTGCTCGGCATCCCGCAGCCCACGGCCAGCCGCCGCCTCGCCGCGCTCGCGGACCTGGTCGGCGCCCCGCTCGTCGTACCCTCCGGCCGTGGCATCCGCCTCACCCGGGCGGGCCGCACCCTGGCCGGCGCCTCCGCCCGCGCCCTCACCACGATGGCCGCCGCCGCCCGCGAGGTCCGCGAGGAGATCGACCCGGCCTCGGGCCGCATCGTCCTGGGCTTCCTTCACCTCCTGGGCCGCACCCTCGTGCCGTCCCTCATCGGCGGCTTCCGCGAGCACCACCCCGGCATCCGCTTCAGCCTGGTGCAGGGCTCGCGCCACGACATGATCGAGGAGCTCCGCGAGGGCCGCATCGACCTGGTGTTCGTCGCCCCCATGCCCGTGGACGCCCCCGACCTCGCCGGTGCTCGCCTCGCCGACCAGGAGCTGGTGCTGTCCGTGCCCCCGTCCCACCGGCTCGCGGCGCGGGCGCGGGTGCGGGCGGCGGAGCTGGCGGGGGAGGAGCTGGTGACGCTGGAGCCGGGGTACGGCCTGCGCCAGATCACCGACGACCTGTGCGCGGCGGCGGGGTTCGAGCCGAGGATCGCGTTCGAGGGCCAGGAGACGGAGACCGTACGCGGACTGGTGGCGGCCGGGCTCGGCGTCGCCGTCCTGCCCCGCTCCACCCACCCCGCGGCGGACGCGACCGCGGCCGGCGTGGTGGAGATCCCGCTGTCCCCGCCGCTGTACCGGACCATCGGGGTGAGCTGGCTCCAGGACGCGCGCCTTCCGCCGGCCGTACGAGCCTTCCGGGACCACGCCCGCGCCGGCACCACCGCCCTGGGCCCGGGCTTCCGCCCCGCCACCCCCTGAACCCCGTCAGACTGGTGGCCATGAATCACGATGGCGATGCCGGCGTGCCGGGTTCGTTGGCGAGGGTGCTCGCGGACGTGACCGCCGAGCGGGTGGCCCAGGACGTGCGGTGGGGCATGCAGCTCCTGCCCGACGGCACCGGGCACGAGGGGACGGCGGCCGAGTCCGGCCGGGCCAGATCCGAGACGGACGCGGCGGCCGAGGCCGGGACGCTGACGTGGCGGCACGTGCTGGCGGAGGAGGTGCTGGAGGCGTTCGCGGAGTCGGACGCGGAGCGGTTGCGCGCCGAGCTGGTCCAGGTGGCCGCCGTCGCCGTCAAATGGGCCCAGGCCCTCGACCGCCGCGCACCCCTCACCCCCGATCGAGGGCTGCCGAGGGAACGTTTCCGGGCGATCGTCGACGTGCACGTGCTCCTCCTCCGCGACTCCACGGTGCTGCTCGGCAGGCGGGCCGGCACCGGGTACGGCGACGGGCTGTGGCATCTGCCCTCAGGCCACCTCGAAGCGGGCGAATCGGCGACCGAGGCGGCCGTCAGGGAGGCGGGCGAGGAGGTCGGCGTGACGATCGATCCGGACGACCTCAGGTTCGTCCACGTCATGCACCGGGCCCCGGAACGGGTCGGCCTCTTCTTCGCCGCCGACACGTGGACCGGCGAGCCGTACAACGCAGAACCGGACAAATGCTCTGAGATCGCCTGGTGGCCCTTGGACGGCCTGCCCCGCGACATGGTCGGCTATCCGGCGGCGGCCATCGCCAACGTCGTGAACAGCGTGCCCTACGCCCTGCATGAATGGTCTACACCTCGATGATGCGCCGTACGTAACAGAAGGCAGATTGGTGACCGCGACGGCCCGCGGATCCTGCGACGTGACTCGGAAAGCACTACACAGCCTTGACGCCGCTAAAGGCCTGCTGTTGAACTCGGAGGTGTCGAGCGGGAGGCGGAGGTCCGGGATGTCCATCGACTACTCCGAGCGCATACCCAACAACGTCGACCTCGCGGAGGACCGCCGGCTGCGGCGGGCGCTGGAGTCGTGGCAGCCGCGCTTCCTGCAGTGGTGGTCGGAGATGGGCCCCGCGCTGCCCACCCAGGACGTCTATCTCCGTACGGCCGTCGCGGTCGGCCGCGAGGGGTGGGCGCATTTCGATCACGTGGCGCTGCCGGACTACCGCTGGGGCATCTTCCTCGCCGAACGCGACACCGACCGGCGCATCGCGTTCGGGCAGAACAAGGGGCGGCCCGTCTGGCAGCAGGTGCCCGGCGAGCACCGGGCGGACCTGCAGCGGCTCATCGTCATCCAGGGCGACACCGAGCCGGCCAGCGTCGAGCAGCAGCGGCGGCTCGGCCTCACCGCCCCTTCCCTCTACGACCTGCGCAACCTCTTCCAGGTGAACGTGGAGGAGGGGCGGCACCTGTGGGCCATGGTCTACCTGCTGCACGCCTACTTCGGCCGGTCCGGGCGGGAGGAGGCCGAAGCGCTCCTGCTGCGCAACTCGGGCAGCGAGGACTCTCCGCGCATCCTGGGCGCCTTCAACGAGGAGACGCCGGACTGGCTGTCGTTCTACATGTTCACGTACTTCACCGACCGGGACGGGAAATACCAGCTCGGCACGCTGAAGGAGTCGGCGTTCGACCCGCTGAGCCGTACCTGCGAGTTCATGCTCAAGGAGGAGGCCCACCACATGTTCGTGGGGACCACGGGCGTGGACCGCGTGGTGGAGCGTACGGCGCAGTTGATGCGCGAACACGACACCGACGACATCTGGGAGTACGGCGGCATCCCGCTCGACGTCCTCCAGAAGTACATCAACTTCCACTACAGCGTCAGCCTCGACCTCTTCGGCGGCGAGACCTCCACCAACGTGGCCAACTACTTCACCGCCGGGCTCAAGGGGCGGTGGCAGGAGGAGAGGCGCAAGGACGACCACCTGCTCACCGAGGCGGTCGCCGTCGTGCAGCGGGTCGAGGCGGGGCGGCTGGCCGACGTCGAGCTGCCCGCGCTCACCGCGCTCAACGCCGACCTGCGCGGCGAGTACGTCGCCGACTGCGCCACCGGTGTCAACCGGTGGAACCGGATCCTCACCGACCGCGGTCTCGACGCCGTCCTCTACCTGCCGCACCTGGGGTTCAACCGGCGGGTGGGCATGTTCGGCGGGCACCACATCTCGCCGCACGGGCGCCTTCTGGATGAGCCGGCCTGGGAGGCGTCCCGCGACCGGTGGCTGCCGACGGCCGAGGACAAGACGCGCGTCCAGGCGCTGATGCGCCCCGTCTACGAGCCGGGGAAGATCGCGGCCTGGGTGGCGCCGCCCCGCAACGGCATCAACGGCCGTCCGTTCGACTACGAGTACGTCCACCTGTGACGGGCCACTCGGGAGCGGATCTTGCGGGGAGTGGAGGCGTGACCTGGCCCACAGGGTGTTATCTTGCCTGCGTGGCGGGCGTGGATGGGGAGGACGGGCTGACGGAGGCCTTTCTGCGCGAGCCGCGGCGCTATACCAGCCACCAGGTGGCCTACATGGCAGGGGTGCCGGTCTATCGCGCGCGGCGTTACTGGCGTGCTCTGGGGTTCGCGAACGTGGCCGACGACGCGGTCGAGTTCACCGACTCCGACGTGGAGGCGCTCAGGACGATGCTCGAGCTGGTCAGCTCGGGCGTCTACGACGAGGAGCACATGCTGCTGGTCGCGCGATCGATCGGCAGCGCGACGACCCGGCTGGCCGAGTCGCAGGCCGAGCTGGGCGTCGAGGCGCTCGACCAGGCCGGCGTGCCGCTGGCCGAACGCCCGCGGGCCTGGCGCCGGCGGGCCGAGCGAGTGGTGCCCGACCTGGCGCGCCTGCTGGTCTACGGCTGGCAGCGCCAGCTCGCCGCCGCCGCGGGGCGCATCGCCGAGCAGGACATGAGCGCCGTACGCCTGGCCGTCGGCTTCGCCGATCTGGTCGCGTTCACCCGGCTGAGCAGGCAGATCACGGGGAGCGAGCTGTCCAGGCTGATCGACAGGTTCGAGGGGCGCTCGGCCGACATCGTGACCTCCACCGGTGGGCGGGTGGTCAAGACGCTGGGCGACTCGGTGCTGTTCGTGGCCGACCAGTCGCACGTCGTGGCCGAGATCGCGCTGCGGCTGGTGGAGACGCACGCGAAGATCAAGGACATGCCGGAGCTGCGGGTGGGGCTGGCGGCGGGGCCGGTGATCTGGCGCATGGGGGACGTCTTCGGCACCACGGTCAACCTCGCCAGCCGGCTCACGGCCCTGTCGCTGCCGGGGACGATCCTGGCGGATCCGCAGTTCGCCGAGGAGCTGGAGGGGGACCGGGCGTTCCGGCTGCGGCCCGTCAACCGGCTGTCGGTCCGCGGGCTCGGCGAACTGGCCCCGTTCACGGTCACCCGCGCCGGCTCCTGACCCACCACCCCGGATCCCGCCACTTCCGCTGAACCGCTGCGCACGGCACAGAGCCGGCACAGAGCCGGCACAGAGCCGGCCCAGAGCCGGCGCGGCGGAGCGCCGAGGCGCTGGGGCGTTCCGGACGGTGGCCGGGGCCGGGCGGTGGGATCGGGTGTGCGCTCGCCGGCCGTTGCCGGGGGCGGGCAACCTGGGGTTGCGGTCGATGCGTCACTACCGGCGACAGGCTCTCACGAGAGGCAAATCAAGTTGGCGGATAGGGCGATATTTCAGGACTTCGTGGTGGCGAGGTCGGATCGGCTGTTACGCACGGCGTACCTGCTGACCCACGACTGGGCCACCGCGGAGGACCTGCTGCAGGAGGCGCTGGCCAAGGCGTGGTTCGCCTGGCCGGGCATCGACGAGCCCGAGGCGTACGTGCGCCGCGTCCTGGTGACCACGTACACCTCCTGGTGGCGCCGCAGGTGGCGCAGGGAGCTGCCCAGCGGGGACCTGCCGGAGGCGCCCGCGTACGACGACGCGGGCAGGGGCGACGAGCTGTGGCAGGCGGTCGGGCGGCTGCCCGCCAGGCAGCGCGCGGTGATCGTGCTGCGCTTCTACGAGGACCTGCCGGTGGCCGAGGTGGCCGCGATCCTGGGCTGCCAGGAGGGCACGGTCAAGAGCCAGACCGCCAAGGCGCTGGCCAAGCTGCGAGTGGACGAGTCGATCGTGAAGGAGCTGCACCGATGACCGTGCAAGACCTGCGTGACGTCCTGCGCGAGCGGGCCGAGGCTCCCTCGCCGGGCAACCCGAACCGGCACGAGCAGGTCAGCTCCCGCATCCGCAGGACCCGCCTGCGCAGGCGGGCGACGGCGGGCGCGGCGGCCGTGGCGGCGAGCGCCGTAGTGGGCGTCTCCTTGTCCCCCGGTACGGTGACGGCACCGGGGCCCGGCACGACCGCCACGGCAAGGACCGAACAGGACAAGCCCGCCGGACTGCCCGAGGAGTTCACCGCCGGCGACGGCACCGCGTACCGCCGCCTGGCCGTCGGCACGATCGGGAAGGAGGGCGCGAAGAAGGTCTCGCTCACGGTGCCGGTCTCCGGCAAGCCGCTGGACGTGGCCATGACGTGCGACGGCGACACCGGCGCCGACTCGCCCGTCGTCGTCGTGAACGACAGGGCCGACACCGGCTCCCAGGCCGTGCCGTGCGGGAAGTCGATGCAACTGCGCCCGCTGTCCGTGGTCCGGCGCGGTGCGACGGAGGCCACGGTCACGTTCGACACGACCGTCGTGGCCCGGGGCTGCGTCCAGTTCAAGAAGGACGGGCCGTGCGTGACTCCCAAGCCGAAGGAGGCCACCTGGCACGTGGCCGTCTACGAGTGGACGCCGCCTGCCCGGCCCGTCGAGCCCGAGCCGGTCAGGGACTTCCCTGACCGGCTGGCGGGGTGGAAGCTGGCCCGTTCGGCGACGGGTATGTGGGATCGGAATCGGTCCTTCACCCTCGTGGTCACGAGCCCGGGCGGCAAGATCAGCCTCGACCAGCTCTGCACGGGTGAGCTGGCCACGCGGATGTGGTTCAAATACCGGGTCGACGCCGAGGAATCCATGGCCACGAGCTGCGCCGTCTGGAAATCAGGCCCGTACCCCATGGCCCTGCAAGAATTTTTCGTCCCCAAAGGCAAGAAGGTGACGATCACCGGAAAGATCGGCTTCTGGGGGGAGTACACCAACCGCCCGGTGCGATGGTCGGTGGGCGTGTACGTAAAGTAGATCGCGTGACGGAACGGGCAGCCTTCGAGGGCAGGCTGGTGGACGCCGACGCGCGCCTCATGTGGCAGGCGCGCTACGGCCACTTCACCTCCATGCAGGTCAGGGATCGCCGGGTGCGAGGGCTCGACCTGCACGTCGCCCGGCTGGAAGCGGCCAACGCCGAGCTGTTCGGGGTCCCGGTCGACCGCGCCGCCGTGCTCGCCTCCGTCGCGGCGGTGCTCGGCGACGACGTGCGGGACGCGAGCGTACGCGTGTCCGTGGTGGAGTTCGCCGACGGCCCGCGCGTCATCGCCGTCGCCGCCCCGCCCCACGAGCCGCCCACCGGCCCGGTGAGCGTCAAGTCGGTCGTCGGCCAGCGCTACCTGCCGCACATCAAGCAGGCGTCCGGCATGATGCAGGCCCACATCGGGCGGCAGGCCGAGCGCGAGGGCTTCGACGAGGCGCTGCTCACCGCCGAGGACGGCCTGATCAGCGAGGGCTCGATCACCAACGTGGGCGGCTTCGCCGGTGGGCGCCTGGTCTGGCCGGACGCGCCGATGCTGCGCGGGATCACGATGCAGCTGCTGGAGCGGATGGACGTCCCGCAGGAGCGGCGGCCGTTGAAGGTCGCCGACCTGCAGGGCCTCGACCAGGTCTTCCTCTGCAACTCCTGGGGCGTCTGGCCGGTCGGCGCGGTGGACGGCATCCCGCTGCCCCAGGACGACACGCTGATGGCGAGCATTCTCGAGCATTACGACCGTATTGCGTGGGATCCACTGGACTGACCCCTTTGTCAGGTACGATCGCCGATCATCGTTCTGCGATCGCAAGGGAAGTCCGCATGACGACTCGCCGGCACGCCATTGGTGATCTCCTCCGTCGCTCCGCCGCCCGCCACCCGGCCAAGACCGCCGTCGTCTACGGCGACCTGCGGCAGAGCTACGCCGACCTCGACCTGGCGGTGAACCGCACGGCCAACGCCCTGGCCGCGCGCGGCGTCGGCAAGGGCGACCGGTTCGCCGTCTTCAGCCACAACAACCACGCGTTCGTGGTGGCGTACTTCGCGCTGGCGCGGCTGGGCGCGATCTCCGTGCCGATCAACTTCATGCTGGGCACGGCGGAGGTCGCGTACATCCTGGAGCATTCCGGCGCGACCGGGATCCTCGTGGAGGAGGCGCTGCTGCCGGTGGCCGCGGCGGCGGCCGGGCCGCAGGTACGGGTGCGCGGCGTGATCGGTGCGGCCGACGGCTGGGAGTCGTTCAAGGAGTGGTCGGCCTTCGACGACGCGTCGGAGCCGCAGGTGGAGATCGCCGACGACGACCCGATCCAGCTCATGTACACCAGCGGCACCGAGTCGCGGCCCAAGGGCGCCACGCTGTCCAGCCGCAGCCTGATCGCCCAGTACGTCACCTGCGTCGTGGACGGCGAGATGAGCCACCACGACGTCGAGATCCACGCCCTCCCGCTCTACCACTGCGCCCAGCTGCACTGCTTCCTGACGCCCGGCGTCTACCTCGGCGCCACCAACATCATCCTGCCCGGCGCCACCCCGGCATCGATCCTGGCCACCATCGAGGGCGAGCGCGCCACCAAGCTCTTCTGCCCGCCCACCGTCTGGATCGGCCTGCTGCGCCACCCCGACTTCGACCGCCGCGACCTGTCGTCCCTGCGCAAGGGCTACTACGGCGCCTCGATCATGCCCGTCGAGGTGCTGAAGGAGATCGCCGCCCGCCTGCCGGACGTCCGCCTGTTCAACTTCTACGGACAGACGGAGATGGCCCCGGTCGCCACCATCCTGGGCCCGGAGGAGCAGCTCACCCGCCTCGGCTCGGCCGGCAGGGCCGCCCTCAACGTCGAGACCAGGGTCGTCGACGACCAGGACAGGCCCGTGCCGCCCGGCGTGGTCGGCGAGATCGTCCACCGAAGCCCGCACGCCATGCTCGGCTACTGGAACGACCCGGACAAGACCGCCGAGGCGTTCAGGGGCGGCTGGTTCCACAGCGGCGACCTGGGGGTCATGGACGCCGACGGCTACCTGTCCGTGGTGGACAGGAAGAAGGACATGATCAAGTCGGGCGGCGAGAACGTCGCGAGCCGCGAGGTGGAGGAGGCCATCTACCAGCACCCGGAGGTGGCGGAGGCGGCCGTGTTCGGAGTGCCGGACGACACGTGGATCGAGGCGGTCACGGCCGCGGTGGTGCTGCGCGAAGGGGGCGGGACGACGGAGCAGGAGCTGATCGCGTTCCTGCGGGAGCGGCTGGCGGCGTTCAAGACGCCCAAGCGGGTGGTGTTCGTGGACGCCCTGCCCAAGAACGCCTCCGGCAAGGTGCTCAAGCGGGAGTTGCGCGACGCGTTCTGATCGCGCGCTTGCGTCAGCTCGGCGATTAGCGGGCATTCACTCTCGGTGACGACCTCCCTTTCAGATCCTGGGGCGTTCCTCCGCCTCGACCGAGAGAGACCGCATGCCGAGTTTGCCGGAGATCATGCACCGTACGTTCTTCCGTACCCTGTCCCTGCTGTCTCCGGAGGGGCAGGCGGTGCTCCTGCGCTACGTCTTCGACTGGCTGCACCGCACCCCTGACCCGTGGAGCCTCGCCACGGACAGTTACGAGCAGGACAAGTACCGGACCACGCTCCAGCACCTGCCCGCCCGGCCGTACCGGCGGATCATCGACGTCGGATGCAGCGAGGGCGTGTTCACGCACGCCCTCGCGGTGACGTACCCGGACGCGGAGATCATCGGGGTGGACGTGTCGGAGCGGGCCCTGGCGCGGGCGCGCGAGCGGGTGCCGCAGGACGGGCGGGTGCGCTTCATCCGGGCGGACATCCTCACCCACCGCCCCGACCAGCGCTTCGACCTGGTGTTCTGCTCCGAGACCCTCTACTACCTGGGCCGCCACGAGCGGCTGCGGCGGGCGTCGGCGCAGCTCAGCGAGCTGCTGGTGCCCGACGGGGTGCTCGTGGCGGTCCACCCGTGGCCCGAGGCCGGCCGGCTGCACCACTACCTGGACTCGCACGCGGCGCTGTCACGGCTGACCGAGCAGGTCTACACGGCCACGTCGCGCCCGTTCGCCATCACCGTCTACGGGACGAAACCGGCGCCGCCGCCCTCCTAGCCGCCGGTCTTGCCCAGGAGGTCGGCGGCGATCTGGCGGATCACCACGCGCTGGATCTTGCCGGTCGCCGTCTTCGGCAGCTCGTCCAGCACCAGGACCTCGCGCGGCCGCTTGAAGGAGGCCAGGCCCTCCCGGCAGAAGCCGATCAGCTCGCCGGCGTCCACCGTGCGGCCCGGGGCGGACACCACGCAGGCCACCGGCTTCTCCAGCCCGTCCTCGTCGATGTACGCCACGACGGCGCACTCGCCCACCGACTCGTGCTGGAGCAGCCGGGCCTCGACCTCCATCGGCGACACCCAGATGCCGCCCGCCTTGATCATGTCGTTGGAGCGGCCGAGGCACTGGTAGAAGCCGTCCTCGCCTCTGATGTAGGTGTCGCCGGTACGCAGCCACTCGCCCTGGAATACCTGCCGGGTGGTCGCCGTGCGGCACCAGTAGCCGGTGGCCACCGAGTCGCCCCGGACGTACAGGTGGCCCGGCTCCCCGTCCTTGACGGGCGCGCCGGAGTCGTCGAGCAGCTTGGCCTCATAGCCCGGCACGACGGTGCCCGAGCTGCCCGGGCGTACCCGGCCCGGGTGGTTGGAGATGAAGATGTGCAGCGCCTCCGTCGAACCCAGGCCGTCGATGATGTCCACCCCGAAGCGCTCGGTGAAGCGGCGGTGGATCTCGGCGGGCAGTGCCTCGCCTGCGGAGACGGCCAGCCGTACGGACTGGAAGGCGCCGGCGGGGATGTCGGCGGCGAGCAGCGCCGCGAAGAACGTCGGGCCCGCGAAGAACAGCGTCGGCCGTTCCTCGATCACCCTGGCGACCACGCCCGCGGGGGTGGGCCGCGCCGGGTCGAGGACCGCCGTGGCGCCCGCGGCCAGGGGGAAGAACATGGAGTTGCCGATGCCGTACGCGAAGAACAGCCGCGCGACCGAGAAGCACCGGTCGTCGGGGCGGATGCCGAGGACCTGCCGCCCGTACCCCTCGTAGACCTCCTGGATGGCGCCGTGCCGGTGCATGGCCGCCTTGGGGGCGCCGGTGGTGCCGGAGGTGTAGAGCCAGAGGGCGGGGGAGTCGCGCCAGGTGTCGTACGGGAGGCCCGCCGCCCTGCCCGACTCCAGGATGTCGGACCACAGGCACACCGGCGTTTCCTCCTCCGCCGGCGACGGGTCGATGAGGACGAGCACCGCCACGTCAGGCGTGCTCCGCACGGCCTCGCGCACGGTCGGCGCGAACTCGGGGGTGGCCACGACGACCCTCGCCCGCGAGTCCCGGACCAGGGCGGCGAGCTCGGTGGGGTTGTACATGGTGGAGACCGGCACGGCGACCGCGCCCATGCGCATGACGGCCAGGACGGTGATCGCGGTCTCCGGGCGGTCGGACATGACGAGCAGGACCCGCTCCTCGGGGCGGACGCCCATCGTGCGTAAACCGGCCGCGAACCTGGCCACGTGGTCGGCCAGCTGCGCGTAGGTCAGCGTGCCCGCGGGGCCGGTGACGGCGATGCGATCGCCGTGGCCCGCTTCGACCTGGCGGTCCACGAGAAAGACGCTGGCGTTGAACGACTCGGACGACATGGGCGTCCCCATCCGCAGGCGCGTGTACGTAGGGAAATCTTCTACATAGGAGGGATGTGACGTCAATGACATGTAGTACGGGGAAACCGGTCGTCCGGGGTTGCGGTCCTTGGGAGGTCAATCTCCGCTGATGAGCTCGTCTATCGCGGTGCAGCTCGTGTGCGAGGCGGGAGCCCGAGTGATCGGCACCGGCAGGGCCGGCGACAGGGACACAGCACTCGACCTCGGCGCGGATGCCTTCTTGGACCTGCGGGCCCGATCCCCTTGAAGATGCCGGTCAGGTCGACGTGGTGTTCGACGTGACCGGCGGTGACATCCTGGACCGCTCGGCCGCGCTGGTGCGCGCCGGTGGCACGCTCGTCTCGCCCCCCACGGTTCGGCCCCGTGACGGGCAGACGATCTTCTTCGTCGTCGAGCCCGATCGTGCCCGGCCGGCGGACCTGGCACGGCGGGTCCGGGACGGACGGCTCCGCCCGATCGCCGGGGCCGTGCGGACGCTCGCCGAGGTGCTCTCGGCGTTCGCGGCCGCCCAGCGCGCCCCCGGCAAGACGATCATCCGGGTGGCGGCAGCCGAATAGCCGGCCACGTGCGCGGCCGCCGGCTTCCGCGGAACCTCCAGGGTTGCCGGCGACGGGGTATCGGCTCGTGATCGCCACGCGGTTGAAGGCGTTCATTGCAGGCCGCGGGGGGGTGCGGACGGTGAACGTGTCCAGCCACGGCCGGCCATGCTCGGTGCGGGCGGCGGCGAAGCGGGCGAAGCGGGCGAAGCGGGCGATGCGGAGCCTTCTTCTTGCCGGTGGCCCCCAACCCCCGCCGGCACGGCCCTCGCGGTTGGCTAACCTGATCAATAGAGGGTGAGGAGGGGGCCGATGACTGTCTCGATGGCGGTAGCAGCCCTGATGCTGCTCACGGTTGCGGCGATCGCTGTCCGTTCGGCGTGGTCACTGCTGTTCCGCAAGGCTCCCGTGCCCAGGGGGCGGGCCCGGGGCCGCCACCTGCCGTACCACGGTCCGATGGACAACGCCGGTCAGTACCCCATGCCCGGCGCGGACGGTATCGGCTGCGACCCAGGGAGCTCGGGCAGCACCGGCGACTGAGACCGTGAAGCAGAAGGTGCAGATCCAGGGAGTAGTGAGGCCACAGAGACCTCAGGGAGCCCAAGGCCTTAGTAGCAGGGTGGTCTGGGCGGGCCGCCGGCGTGGCGGCGCCGCCGGTGGCGATGGTCATGGGCGTCTCTAGCCGTAGCAGGCGTCGTACAGGACGCCGCCGCGGCTGAGCAGGAAGACGTGCGTGTAGGTGATCTCGGGGGAGTCCTCGATGATGACGCCCACGCCGAGCTGCGGATCGAAGACGTCGCGGACGAGGTCGCCGACTCTGGACCAGGACCAGCGGCCTTCCGTGTTCGCCTGATCAGCCCACACGGCGGCGGTGGTGTCGCCCACCAGGGCGGCCGGGAAGAAGTCCCCGCCGGCGCGTGGCTGAACGAGGGCGGTCCCCAGGCCGAGGTTCACCCGCTCCTCGGGCGGGGCGCCGGCATCGAGCCAGCGTGGGCCGACGGCGTCGGTGACGTGGGCGTACAGCGGCTGCCCGTTGGCGGTGATGAAGGCGCAGACCTGTGGAGCCTTGTCATCGGCGTTCTGGATGGCCGTCACGCCGGCGGTGCCGCTGCTCGGAATCGGCGGCTTTGCGAGGTTGATCCATTGGGTCTCGCCCGTGTCGGAGACACACAGCCACAGGTTTCCGTCGCCACCGTTCATGTAGACGTGCAGGAGCCCGTGGCCGGTCGCTCGGTCGGTGACGGCCACCACGCCGATCTTCCCGCTGAGGCCGACGCCCTCGGGGTGGCGCAGGTTGGCCCACTGCCAGCGGTGCTGAGTGGCGTTCCACCAGCCGGCCCACAGATTGGTGTCCTGGCCGCGTACGACCACGAACGGCTGGGCGCTGGCGCCGGGGATCAGTGCGAGGGAGACCGCGCCGATGCCTTCTGTGATGGTCGTGCCAGGTGGCGTGCCCAGAGCCGTGGGGACCCACCTGGTGCCGTCCCACCAGTACAGCTGCAGTTGCCTGTCAAGCAGGACGAAGATATAGGGGCGGGTGCCCCGGCTGTCGTCGTCGACGGCGACGACGCCCACCGGTTGGTCGGCCGCGCCTTTCACGTGGGTCCACTCCCACACGCCGGGACCGTGCGGTGCGACCATCCACAGGTGGTTGTCGGTGCCCTTGACGAAGGCGACCGGCGAGGGGATGGGGGCGAACGTGGAATTGAGCATTCTGATCGCGCCGAGCACTTCGGTGATCGCCCCGGATTGCGGCCGGCCGACCTTCTCCAGGTGCCACCGCCGCCGGATCGGCACGTCCTGGTGAATGTCCTGCGCCTGTGTGCTCTGCCGGCCATCGTTGGTTGTCATGGTCCGTCCCGTTCTGATGGATTCGATGCACGTACCATCGCTCGCCCGGATCGCCGAACTCTCACAAACCGATACACGCTCTATCGGCGCTGATCGAAGTGCTGTGGCGGGTGTGAAAACATGCGCCTGTTGACATGTCATGGGGCGCCCGGGCAGGCGTACCGCGACGACGTGTGGTGGCAGCCGCCACGATGGACGGCCGCCGGCGCCGGACAACGTGAGTCACGCGGCTACTTGGGGATGACGGGGGTGAGGAACCGGCGGATGGCCGGAAGGCAAAGAGGTCACGCCTCTTCCATTGATGCGGATGACTTGAAGACCAAGGGTGAGGAAGCCAGGGCGGCCTTGGACGCTTTCGTGGCCGCGGCGGCCGACACGACAGCGAGCGCTGGGGACGCCTACAAGCGCTTGCCCACCTGAAGAGGGTGCACTTCCGGCGGCTCAGGTCTCGCGCAGCGACCCTTCCACACGCTGCGAGCCTGGAGACGCTCGACCGGGATGTCGGGCCGTTCAGTGGCGATCGCGAGATCGCGCAACCGGACGACGGGGCGGCGGCGGGGGATCAGTCGAGGAGGGCGCCGAGGGCGGGGCGTTCGGGGGCGGGGATGTAGCCGGCGTAATAGTCGTACATCGCCTTTTTCGACAGCCGGGCGGCCAGCGGGCCGTCGCCGGCGCGCATGGCGGCCAGCACCTCCTCGTGGTGCCTGATGCTCTGCCGCATCAGCGCCTCCCGGTCGGGCGCGTCGGCGATCTTCTCCGAGATCAGCTTGAGCACGATCGAGCGGACCACGTCCGTGCAGATCTGGATGAGCTTGTTGCCGCTCGCCCGCGCCACCACGTCGTGGAAGGCCACGTCGGCCTCGCCGAACGTGTCCTGCCCCGTCTCCACGGCGGTCCGCATGTGCGCGACGGCCGACTCCATCTCGGCGAACTGCGCGTCGGTGCGCAGCCGGGCCGCCAGCAGGATCGCCGACGAGTCGAGCACCATCCTGAACTGCACCAGCTCGGCCAGCGACAGCTCCTCCACCCTGGCCAGCGTGGTCATCGACTTGTGCAGCGTGGCGGGCGAGAACGGCAGCACCTCCGCCCCGTTGGGGTCGCCGGGCCGTGATCGCACCAGGCCGCGCGCCTGCAGCACCCGCAGCGCCTCGCGCACGGTGGACCGGCTGACCGAGAACTGCACCATGAGCTCCCGCTCGCTCGGCAGCCGCTCGCCCGGCGAGAGGGAGCCGCTCTCGATGGCCTCCTCGACCTGCTCCACCACCCGCTCATAGGCGCGTACGGTACGCACCGGCTCGAACCTCGGACCACCCATGAAAGCCCCCTTGACCCGAGCCGTCGCCGACTGGCAATGTGCGTAGCCTACTGGTCCGACCAGTGCACTAGCCAGGAGGCAGTAACACATGAGGCGAATCGGAATCTGGATCGCCGCCGGCGGTCTCCTGCTGGGCACGGCCGCCTGCGGCGGCACCTCCAGCGGCGGCGGCAGTGCGGGCACCCCCAAGACCCAGACCCTCTCCGTGGGATTCGTGGCCGAGCCCGCGAACCTCGACTTCACCTCGACGGAGGGCGCCGCCATTCCGCAGGCGCTGCTCGTCAACGTCTACGAGGGCCTGGTCAAGCTCGACCAGGACGGCAAGATCGTGCCGCTGCTCGCCGAGAAGTGGGACGTCTCGCCCGACCGCAAGACCTACACGTTCAGCCTGCGCAAGGACGTCAAGTTCAGCAGCGGCGCGCCGTTCACGGCCGACGACGTGGCGTTCTCGCTCGACCGGGTCAAGACGGACTGGAAGCTCAAGATCAAGGCGCAGCTCGACGTCGTCGACAAGGTGGAGAAGAAGGACGACTCCACCGCCGTCGTCACGCTCAAGAAGCCGAGCAACGGCTTCCTCTACTCGATGGCCACCAGGCTCGGCGCCATGTTCAGCCGCACCGGGATCGCCGACCTGGCCAACAAGCCCGTCGGCACCGGCCCGTACACGCTCGGCTCGTGGCGGCGCGGCGACTCCATCCAGCTCAACGCGAACGCCTCCTACTGGGGCACCAAGCCGCCGCTGTCGTCGATCACGCTGAAGTACTTCAAGGACGCCACGGCGATGAACAACGCGCTGCTGACCGGCGGCATCGACGTCATCTCCGCCGTGCAGGCGCCCGAGTCGCTGCAGCAGTTCGCCGACCCCAACCGCTTCCAGACGGTCGAGGGCACCACGAACGGCGAGGTCGTGCTGTCGATGAACAACAGCCGCCCGCCGTTCAACGACAAGAAGGCCAGGCAGGCCGTCCGCTACGCGATCGACCACAAGGCGCTGCTGGAGACCGCCTGGGCCGGGCGCGGCCAGCTGATCGGCTCGATGGTGCCGCCCACCGACCCCTGGTACGAGGACCGCACCGGCGACTACCCGTACGACCCGGCCAAGGCCAAGGAACTGCTCGGCGGCAAGACGCTCAACGTCAAGATGCGCATTCCCAACCTGCCGTACGCGGTGGCCGGCGCGCAGGTCGTCAAGTCGCAGCTCGCGCAGGTCGGCATCACCGCCGACATCGAGCCCCTGGAGTTCCCGGCCCGCTGGCTGGACGTGGTGTTCAAGCAGGGCGATTACGACCTGTCCATCATCAACCACGTCGAGCCCCGCGACATGGGCATATTCGCCGACAAGTCGTACTACTTCCGCTACGACAACCCCGAGTTCGGCAAGCTCCTCGCCTCCGCCGACGAGGGCACCGAGCAGCAGCAGACCGACGACCTGAAGAAGGCCGCCAAGCTGCTGTCCGACGACGCGGCCGCCGACTGGCTCTTCCTCTTCCCCAACCTGATCGTGGCGAAGAAGGGCGTCACCGGGCTGCCGAAGAACGCCATCGCGGAGTCCTTCGACTTCACCGCGCTCTCCAAGCAGCAGTGACGCTTTACCTGATCAAACGCCTGGCGGTGCTCGTCGCGAGCACCGCCGTGGCGGGCGTGGTGGTGTTCGCGTTCATGGCGCTGCTGCCCGGCGACCCGGCGGAGGTCGCGCTCGGCGTGAACGCCACGCCCGACGCGGTGGCGGCGCTGCGCAAGCAGTTCGGCACCGACCGGCCGCCCGTCGTGCAGTTCTTCGACTGGTTCGGCGGGCTCCTGCACGGCGACTTCGGCACCTCGTACGTGACCAGCTCGCCCATCGGCCCGCAGATCAGCGACCGGCTCGGCGTCACGGCCGTGCTGGTGCTCGGCGGGATGCTGGTGGCGCTGGTCATCGCGGTGCCGCTCGGCACGTTCGCGGCCGTGCACCACCGCAACCCGCTCGGGGCGGCCATCAGCGCGCTCAGCCAGGTCGGCATCGCGATCCCGGCGTTCCTGGCGGGCATCCTGCTGGTGTTCGTGTTCGCGGTGCAGGCCCAGGCGCTGCCGTCCGGCGGCTACGTGCCGATCGCCGAGAACCCGGCGCAGTGGCTGCTCAGCCTGCTGCTGCCGTGGTTGTCGCTCGGCCTCGTGCAGGGCGCGGTCCTGACCCGGTACGTGCGCAGCGCCGTGCTCGACGTGATGCGCGAGGACTACCTGCGCACGGCCCGCGCCAAGGGCCGGGGCAGCACCGGAGCCCTGTGGCGGCACGGCCTGCGCAACGCCTCGATCCCCGTCGTCACCGTGCTCGGCCTGCAACTGGCCACGCTGCTGATCGGCGCGGTCGTGGTCGAGCGGGTCTTCGTCATCCCCGGGCTCGGCGACCTGCTGCTCAACGGCGTCGCCGGGCGTGACCTGCTGCTCGTCCAAGGTGTGGTGATGGTGCTGGTGGCGGCCGTCCTGCTGATCAACTTCGTGGTGGACGTGGCCTACCGCGTGCTCGATCCGAGGCTGCGATGAGGGGCCGGATGAACGCCGGGCTGCTGGTCGGCGGCGTGCTCGTCGGGCTCGTGGTGCTGGCGGCGGCGGTGTCGTTCTTCTGGACGCCGCACGACCCGACGCTCGTGGACGCGGCGCGCAAGCTGCGGCAGCCGGGCGGCGGCTACCTGCTGGGGGCCGACAAGTTCGGCCGCGACACCTTCAGCCAGATCATGGTCGGCGCCCGGACCACGCTCTACGTGGGCATCGTGGCCGTCGGCATCGCCGCCGTCATCGGCACGCCGCTCGGCATGATCGCCGGGATGACGCCGCGCGGCTGGCTCTCCGAACTGATCATGCGGGTCAACGACCTGGTGTTCGCGTTCCCGGCGCTGCTGCTGGCCGTCATGCTCGGCGCGGTCTACGGACCGGGCACGCTCACCGCGATGATCGCGATCGGCGTGGCCACCGTGCCCGCGTTCGCCCGGGTGGCCCGCGCCGCCACGCTCCAGGTCATGGTGACCGACTACATCCTGGCCGCCAGGGCCGCCGGGCGCCGCCGCCCGGCCATCGCGATGCGCCACGTGCTGCCGAACATCGGCTCCATGCTCATCGTGCAGGCGTCCGTGTCGTTCGCGATCGCGATCCTGGCCGAGGCGGCGCTGTCGTTCCTCGGCTTCGGCACCCGCCCGCCGACCCCGTCGTGGGGGCGGATGCTGCAGGAGTCGCAGGAGCTGCTGTTCTCGACCCCGCGCCTGGCGCTCTGGCCCGGCCTGGCGATCGCGCTCGCGGTGCTCGGCTTCAACCTCCTCGGGGACGGCCTGCGCGACTATCTCGATCCGAAGCTCAGGAGGGTCCGTGCTGAAGGTTGAGGGGCTGACCGTACGGGCCGACTCGCTGGAGCTCGTGCACGAGGTGTCGTTCGCCATCGCGCCCGGCGAGCGCGTCGGGCTGATCGGCGAGTCCGGGTCCGGCAAGTCGCTGACCGCGCTGTCGCTCATGGGCCTGCTCCCCGAGGGCGTCACCGCCTCGGGCACGGCCACGATGGGCGGGAACGACCTGGTCGGCGTGCCCGAGAGCCGGCTGAAGCGGCTGCGCGGCCAGGACGTCTCCATGGTCTTCCAGGAGCCCATGACCGCGCTCAACCCGCTCATGCGCATCGGCGCCCAGGTCGCCGAGGTCATGACCCTGCACGGCACGCCGCGCGCGCGGGCCCGGGAGAAGGCACTCGACCTGCTGGAACGCGTACGCCTGCCCGAACCGGCGCAGATCGCCCGCGCGTACCCGCACCAGCTCTCCGGCGGCCAGCGCCAGCGCGTCATGCTCGCCATCGCCCTGGCCAACGAGCCGAGCCTGCTCATCTGCGACGAGCCCACCACGGCGCTCGACGTCACCGTGCAGAAGCAGATGCTGGAGCTGATCGCCGAGGTCGCGCCCGCGCTGCTGTTCATCACCCACGACCTCGCCGTCGTGGCGTCGGTGTGCGAGCGGGTCCTGGTCATGTACGGGGGCCGCGTCGTCGAGAGCGGCCCCATCCGCGAGGTCTTCACCCGGCCCCGCCACCGCTACACCGAGGGCCTGCTGGCCGCCTCCAGGCTCACCCCGCGCGGCACCCGGCTGCCCACCATCAAGGGCAGCGTGCCGCCGGCCGGGCAGTTCCCCGGCGGCTGCGTCTTCCGCAACCGCTGCCCGCACGCCACCGCCGAGTGCGAGACCGTACCCGCGCTGACAGGAGACGGCCATGCCCACGCATGCTGGCACCCCGCTGATTGAGGCCCGCGACCTCAGCCGCGTCTACCACCGGCCCCGCACCTCGCTCACCAAGCCGGGCGCCGCCGTGCACGCGCTCAAGGACGTGTCGCTCACGGTGGGCCGGGGCGAGCGGTACGGCATCGTCGGCGAGTCCGGCTCCGGCAAGTCGACGCTGCTGCGCCTGCTGTGCGGGCTCGATCAGCCGACCGGCGGGTCCATCCGGTTCGACGGGCAGGAGATCGCCGGCATGCCGGAACGCCGGCTGCGCTTCCTGCGGGAGAACCTGCAGATCGTCTTCCAGGACCCGATGAGCTCGCTCGACCCCCGCATGCGTGTCCGGGACCTGGTCGCCGAGCCGCTCGTCGCGCTCGGCCTGCCGGTCGGCGACCGGGTGACCGAGCTGCTGGAGGGGGTCGGGCTGCCCGCCTCGGCCGCCGAACGCTACCCGCACCAGTTCTCCGGCGGGCAGCGCCAGCGCATCGCCATCGCCCGCGCGCTCGCGCCCCGGCCGAAGGTGCTGGTGGCCGACGAGCCGGTGAGCGCGCTGGACGTGTCCGTACGCGGGCAGATACTCAACCTGCTGGCCGATCTCGTGGACGAGCTGGGGCTCACGCTCGTGTTCGTCTCGCACGACCTGTCCGTGGTGCGGCACGTGTGCGAGACGGTCGCGGTCATGAGCCACGGGGAGATCGTGGAGAGCGGGCCGGTGGACGAGGTCTGGGCCGCGCCCGCCCATGCCTACACGCGTACGTTGCTGCAGGCCGTACCGACTCTGGAGGGATTGTTTTGATCGACGTCGATGCCGACGGAGTGGTGGGGTTCACCCAGGAGCTGGTGCGGATCCCCAGCACCAACGACCCCGGGCGGCGTGAGCGGGCCGCCGCCGAGCTGGTGGCCGCCAAGATGCGGGAGTGGGGCTGGGAGCCCACCGTGTACGAGGTGGAGCCGGACCGGCCGAACGTGGTGGCCGTGGTCGAGGGCGGCGGCGGTGCCGGGCCGACCCTGATGTTCGAGGGCCACACGGACGTGGTGACCGAGGGCGACCTGTCCACCTGGACCGTCGACCCGTTCGGCGGGGAGATCCGCGACGGGAGGCTGTGGGGGAGGGGCAGCGCCGACATGAAGTCCGGCCTGGCCGCGACCCTCTACGCCACCCGCGCGTTGCAGCTGGCTGGACCGTTCCCCGGGCGGATCAAGGTGTGCGCGCTGGCCGACGAGGAAGGCCTCATGATCGGCGCGCACCACTTCGTCTCCGAGGGGCTGACCGCAGACGTGGACGGCGCGATCGTCGCCGAGCCCGAGGCGGGCGAGATCTGCGCGGTGGCCAAGGGCGCGCTGCGGCTGCGTGTCGACTTCGCCGGCAAGATGGCGCACGGCGCCATGCCGCAGCACGGCCGCAACCCCCTCCCCGCCGTGGGCTCGCTGCTGGTGGGGCTGGGGTCGCTGCAGGAGGAGCTGCAGGGACGGCACCCGGCGCACGAGCATCTCGGCGAGGTGTACGTGACGCCGACCGTGCTGCGGGCCGGCTCCGAGGAACAGGTGAACGTGATCCCGGCGGCCGCCTCGGTCTTCGTGGACGTGCGGACGATCCCCGGGGTCGAGCACAAGCTGATCGCCGACCGGGTGGCCGCGCTCGCCTCCTACGACGGGATCGCCGCCGAGGTGTCGGTGCTGGTGGACCGGCCGCCGGTGGACGTGCCCGTGTCGGACCCGGTGGTGGCCGCGCTGGCCGCCGCCCACCGCACCGTCACCGGCGCGGAGCCCGTCTACGGCGGGGTGCCCGGGTCCACGGACGGGACCGTGCTGACGCACTGGGGCGGGATCCCGTCCGTGGTGTACGGGCCCGGCGGGAAGTGGATCGCGCACCAGGCGGACGAGTTCGTGGAGGTGGCCGAGATCGTCCAGTGCACCCGCGTGTTCGCCGAGGCGGCCCGGCGCTTCCTCAACGGGGACTTCTGATGCGCGCTGGGCCTTCCAACTCGCTGATGGACGTGGCCGGGCTCCGGGTCGGCCACGCGCAGCGGGTCGGCGGCGGCTACCGCACGGGCACCACCGTCGTCCTGGCCCCTCCTTCGGGGGCCGTGGCGGGGGTGGACGTGCGGGGCGCCGCTCCCGGCACCCGCGAGACCGAGCTGCTGGATCCGCGGAACCTGGTGTCGCGCGTGCACGCCGTGGTGCTGACGGGCGGGAGCGCGTACGGGCTGTCGGCAGCCTGCGGGGTGGTGGAGCGGCTGGCGGACGCGGGCATCGGGTACGCGGTGGCCGGCGGGGTGGTGCCCATCGTGCCGGCGGCGGTCATCTTCGACCTGGGGCGCGGTGGCACGTTCCGCGCCGTACCGGACGCCACCTTCGGCACCGCCGCCCACGACGCCGCCACCCCGGACGGTGGGTCGGCCGCTCTCCCGCCGTCCGTGGCGGGAGTCCCTTGGGGGAGGAGCGGGACGGGCTCGCCGGACGGCGTCGTCCCCGTCCGAGGGACCGTCACCCTCGACGGCGGGGTGGGGAATGGGTCGGTCGGGGCCGGGACCGGGGCCAGGGCCGGTGGGCTGGCCGGAGGGGTGGGGACGGCGAGCGTCGTCCTGCCCGGCGGCGCCACCGTGGCGGCCCTGGTCGTCGCCAACCCCGTAGGCTCGGTCCTCGACCCCCGTGACGGCACGCTCGCCGGCGCGAGGTACGGCCTGCCAGGCGAGTTCGACCACCTCCAGCCCCCGCTCCAGGCGGAGATCGACGCCTGGCGCCCGCAGAACGCCCCCTCGTTCAACACCACCATCGGCGTGGTGGCCACCGACTTCACCCTCACCAAGGCCCAGTGCGGCAAGCTCGCCGCGGTCGCCCACGACGGCCTGGCCAGGGCGATCAGGCCGGCCCACACCATGACCGACGGCGACACGATCTTCGGCCTGGCCACCTGCGCCGGCCCCGAGCCCGACCACGACACCCTGCAGGAGGTCCTGGCGGCGGGGGCCGACGTGTTCAGCCGCGCCATCGCGCACGCCGTCCTCGCCGCCACCGGCCACGAGGACGCGCCCCCCTACCTCGACGTGTTCCCCAGCGCCCAACGGAAGCGAGCATGAGCATCGACACCGCATGGCCGTCCGGCCTGCCCATCGGCGACGGGTGGGTGGAGACGGCGGAAACCGACGACGTCACCTTCCCGTACGACGGCTCCCTCGTCGCCACGGCCCCGAGGGGCGACGCCGGTCTCGCCCGGCGGGCCGTGGACGCGGCCCTGGCCGTCGCGCCCGCCATGGCGGCGCTCCCGTCGCACGCCCGCCGCGCCGCCCTCATGAAGGCCCACGACGCGCTCGCGGCCAACCGGGAGGAGTTCGAGCGGCTGCTCGTCCTCGAGACCGGCAAACCGCTGGTCGACTGCAAGGTCGAGGTCGCCAGGACGCTCGTCACGCTGGCCACGGCCGCCGAGGAGGTCGCCAGGCTGCACGGCGAGACCGTGCCGCTCGACCTGCTGCCCTCGGGGGAGGGGCTGGTCGGGTTCTGGACGCGCCGCCCGATCGGCGTGGTCGTCGGGATCACCGGCTTCAACTACCCGCTGCTCCTCGCCGCCCACAAGATCGCCCCGGCCGTGGCCGCGGGCTGCCCCGTGATCGTCAAGCCCGCGCCCGCGACCCCGCTGGCCACGCTCTGGCTGGTGCACCTCATCCGGTCGGCGGACGCGCTCCCCCCGGCCGCCGTGCAGCTCGTCACCGGGGACGTCGAGGTCGGCAGGACGCTGGTGGAGGACCGCCGGATCGGCGCGGTCTCGTTCACCGGCTCGGCCGCCGCCGGGCACGCCATCGCCCGCAACGCCGCCCCCACCAAGGTCCTGCTGGAGCTGGGGTCGAACGCGGCGCTCGTCGTGGCGGCCGACGCCGACCTGGAGGCCGCCGCCGACGCCGTCGTGCGCGGCGGTTACTACGCCTCCGGCCAGGCGTGCATCTCCGTCCAGCGGGTGCTGGTCGAGGAGCCCGTACGGGAGCGGTTCGTCTCCTTGCTGGCCGACCGCGTCAAGAACGTCACGGTCGGCGATCCCCGCCTGGCGGAGACCCGCGTCGCCCCGCTCATCGACGAGACCGCCACGGACCGCGTGCTGGAGTGGATCGCGGAGTCGGGGGGCCAAGTGGTCACGGGCGGGCACCGCGACGGCCGGGCCATCGCGCCGACCGTGCTCGCGGGCGTCGGCGACGGGGCCGCCGCGTGGGACGAGGAGATCTTCGGGCCGGTGGTGTGCGTGCGCCCGGTGCCCGGCCTCGACGCCGCCTTCGCCGCCGTCAACGAGTCGCGGTACGGCCTGCACGCCTCGGTGTTCACCCGGTCGCTGGCCACGGCGTTCGCGGCCATCGAGCGGATCGAGGCCGGGGGAGTGGTGGTCAACGAGGTGCCGGGGTTCCGGGCGGACAACATGCCGTACGGCGGCGTGAAGGACTCCGGGATCGGGCGCGAGGGGCCCCGCTTCGCCATCGAGGAGCTGACGGTGACCCGGATGGCGATCATCCGGCCCGCCTAGCGGGTGGTCATGGC
>NZ_JBSGFQ010000157.1:0-23970 GCF_053603495.1 Nonomuraea sp. NPDC004186
CCGGCCGGCTGGAACACCGCGCCGAGGCCGCCATTACCGTCCGCGTGGTCGGAAACGTCAACGGCGTCATTAGCGTGGCCGACGAACTGGCCTGGAAGATCGACGACTCCGCGTGGCAGGCCGAATAGCCATGCCCGGCGCGGAACAGCAGGGACTTTGGCCTCAAACGGGGATGATCCCGAGCGGGGATGTTGGGGGTATGCGGCTTGATTCGTCCGGACTCGAGGTGCTCTCCCAGGACGAGTGCCTCGGCCTGCTGTCCACGGCGCCGATCGGACGGATCGTGTTCACCGACAACGCTCTCCCTGCCATCCAACCGGTCAACTTCCATCTCAACAGCCGGTCCATCGTGATCCGAACCTCGATCGGGTCGAAGCTGGCGGCCGCCACCCGGCACACCGTGGTGGCCTTCGAGGCCAACCAGTTCGACCCCGAACTGCGTACCGGCTGGTCTGTCACCACGGTGGGACGCGCGCGAGCCGTGACCGACCCGGACGAGATCGACCGGCTGACGGCGTTGCCGCTGACGGCCTGGGCACCGGGGACCCGGGACCACTACACCGTGGTGGATGCCGAGCAGGATTCGGCATCGCGATCCACTCCGAGCGTGAACTGGGTGAGATCATTGCTGCCGATGGAAAACCCGTCGAAGCGGGCCGAGAACTCGTCCGCCAACACAATGTTGGCGGGAATCTCCGCCATGACATAGACCTTCAGCCCGTCATGGCCGCGCACGAGGCGTCAGCAGCGCAGCAGGAACATGAATCCGTAGTCCATGTGTATCTGCTGGTGGCAGTGGAACAGCGACAGTCCCGGCTGGTCGGCGGTGAAGTCGAAATCGAGGCTCTGGTAGCCGCCGAGCATGACCACGTCCTTGAGCAGGCCGTGGATGGGCGTGCCAGCGATGTGGGTGACATCGAATGTGTGGCGGTGCAGGTGGAGGGGGTGGATGTCGTCGGTGGCGTTGCGGAAGCGCAGCCGGTAGCGCTTGCCGCGCTCGACCGGCAGGATCGGCCCGTTGGTGCGCATGTTGAACGCTCTGCCGTTCAGGGTCCAGATGTTGAACCCCTGGTCGGCGGCGTTGCGCTTGTCGATCACATGGTCGGGCCGCACGGTCGCGGGGCCGGGCCGAGCGAAGGTGCGATAGTCCCAGGTGAACTTGGCGGGAGTGCTCCATTGCGGGGAACCTTTGCGGCCGGCGTACTGCACCACCGTGCCCATGCCGGCGTTGCGGTCGTCGTCGGACAGATCTCCCAGCACCCACACGCCGGGATGATTCATCTCCACCAGCGCTGACACGCGTTCGGCGGTGCCGATCCACAAAACCGGCACCTCGACCGGCCGAGACACCGGGTTGCCGTCCAGCGCGACGACCCGGAAGGTGTGGCCGGGCAGAGCAAGGCTGCGGATCTCGGTGGCGCTGCCGTTGAGGACGTGCAACAGCACGCGCTGACCGGCCTTGACCTTGATCGGCTCGCCGTGGCCCAGTTTGCGGCCGTTGATGCTGAAGGCGCTGTAGCCGACCTCATAACCGTGCGGCATGCCCCGCCGCAGGGAGTCGGCCATCGCCTCCTCACCTCTCTGCCGCAGGCCCGGCACCGGGAAACCGGCCAGGAAGTCCGAGGCCATGTCGCCGCCGCTGCTGAAGACGGGCTGGAACTCTTTCAGCACCAGGAACACTTCCTGGTCGTAGGCGCCCGGGTTGGCCTTGGGTTCGATGTAGACGGGTCCCACCTGGCCGCCGTACTGGCCCTTGGACAGATCATCACGGGGCACCACGTGGGTGTGGTAGAAGCGGAAACCCGCCGGTCCGGGGGTGAACGACAGGCGCCGCATGCCATGTGCCGGAATGTACAGGGTGCCCTCCTCCGCAGACCCGTCGACGTCGGCAGGGACGATCTGACCATGCCAGTGCAGTTGTTCAGGCGTATCCGTGTCGTTGTGGACGTCGACCACGACCGGGCGGCCTTCGGTCAACCGGATCAGCGGCCCGGGAAACTGACCGTTGTAGGTCGTGGTGGAGATGATCGTGTCGGGCGCGAGCTCGACGAGCCCGGTTGCGATCCGCAGCGTGTAATCGGCCTTGCCCAACAACGTGCCCAACATTGCGAAATCAGAGGCGGTTGCGGTGGAGTCCACGGCGGAGAGTGTTTTGGTTACGCCTCCGGCAATCAGGGCCGCACCGCCCAGTTTGAGCGCATCGCGACGAGCGATCGACATGGTCTCCTCCCGCTTTTCACTCCCTTGCCACCTCGGCAGCGGCAGTTGTGCGGTGCGCTTTGCCTGCAACCCACCACATATGGAACTCTTCGCCCCCACACTACGACCGTGAGTAATCGCCGCAGGTGATAGCCCCTGGCGACCTGCCGACACTGCTGTCGAAGGGCGATATCGGTATCCGGTCCGTCTCCTGTGGCCTGAGTGCTGAAGCGAACAGGCGTGTGCGAGGCCCGACGAAGACAAAGAGGCATCCATGATCACCCGTAGCTCGTTGCGGGAATCGACGTGCTCGCCGAGGTCAGGTGAGGCTGCCTTGACGCGAGGCCCGGGGTGGTCGAAGACCCGGCGCGTGCGCCTCGGAAAGCTCTGGCAGCCGGTACGCGCCTGCTGCGGGGGTCAGAGGGATTTGGAACGGAATCCGGCGTTAACGGGGTTCCCGCTAGTCAGCGAGCCTCTGGCATCTCCCGCTTGCAGAGGAGGCTCACGCCGGATTCCGGTCGATCTCACAGCGCAACTTTGATCTACGTCGCGTGACGGTTGGTAACGATTGGTAACGGTTGTATTGTCTCGATGACGCTGTGTCTGTTGGGTCATACGTTGCGTGCATGCCTGTCGACTTCTTGAGCGACTCGGAAGCGGCGAAGTATGGCCGTTATGCCGGTCCGCCCTCCCGGGCCGAGATGGAGAAGATTTTTTTTCCTCGACAACGAGGACATGGCCCTCATCAAGGGCATCGCGGCCAGCACATCAGGTGCGGTTTCGCTCTTCAGCTCGTGACCGTTCGTTACCTGGGGTGCTTCCTGGCCGACCCGCTGGAGGTGCCGAACGAGGTCCTGGGCGTCGTCGCCGCCCGGCTGGGGATCGAGGATCCGTCCTGCGTGAAGCGTTACACGAGCTCAGCATGGCATCGCCATCCCTACCCGCATCGACCGCCGGCTCCGCCGCCGCACCCACCACGATCACCGTTGTCGCTGCCGGCCTCCTTGGCGCGCTCGGCTCGGCCATGCATGTAGCAAGCGTGATCGTCCTTCCCGGCCTCACCCATCTGGAAGCCGGCCGCCACCCGGTGGTGCTGATCGCCAACGTGCTCGGCGCGATCGCCTTCACCTGCCTGGCCATCACGCTGCCCGCCGCCCCGGCACTGGCTCGCCTGCCGCGGTGGGCGCTCTACCTGACGGCCGCCGGCTGCTGCGCGGTGGCCGGACTGATGTGGGTGCACGTCACCCGCATCCCGCACCTGCTGGGCTGGCTCACCGAAGCCCAAGCCCGGCAGGCCGTCGACCAGCCCACCCTCTACAGCTTCCTGATCAGTTTGCCCAAACAACTCCTCCTACTGGCCGGCCTCATCGGACTGGCCGTGGCCGGATGGCGTCACCGGCTGATCTCCCGCGGCACCTGCGTCCTGCTCGTCCTGGCCGGCCTGGTCTCGGCCTTCCTGGAGCCCCCGTGGCCGGGCGGCGTGCTGGCGGGCCTGGCCCTGACCTGGACAGCCCGCTCAGCCCATCCCGTATCACACAACACCGCCGTCTGAGGAGACATCATGATCCGCCTGTCATCCGTGCTGACCATCCCTGCCCTGGCCGCCGCGCTGCTGGCCGCCGCACCCGCCGCCCCGGCCGCCGCGTCCGCCGGTTCGGGCTGCTCCATCGAGCCGTACGGCGGGATCGGCGATTACTGGCGCAACCTTGGTGGCGCCGACGGCGTGTTCGGCTGCCCCAAGGGCGTGGAGTACATGGTGTCCAACAGCACCGCCCGCCGCCAGAGCTTCGCCGGCGGCCAGATCGCCTGGACTCCCGACCAGGGACACAGCATGATCATCGCCGCCTACCACAAGGGTGAGACCGCCTACTTCCGGTGGGGGCCCACCAACCCGTTCCACTACGACTACTTCAAGGTCGCCGTGCGTTCCTCGCACATCGCCAACGGCGTCTTCACTTACCGCAACGGTCCCCGCACCCGCGGCGCGGTCTCCTACTACGGCCCCGGCCGCTACACCTTCCGGGTCCGCGGCTGCACCGACCGGCTCATCGGCGACATCTGCCGCCGGGACTGGACCGTCTCGGTCACCACCGACTTCTAGCCACCACCACTCATGACCGTCCTTGTCTGAAAGAGCTTCGATGCGCAAGCACACCACGACCGTGTTACTGATCGCCGCCGGGCTGATGGCCGGCGCCGTCCCAGCGGAGGCGGCAACCCGCCCGACGGCCTCCGCCGCGTCGGCCGCAGCCGAATGCACGTTCGCCGACATGACCGTTCAGCCATGCACCCAGGTGGTCAGGGTGAACAGCGGGAGCGGTGGCTCCGGAGAGATGACAGGCGATGGCGATGGCCGCGGTCGGCTTTGGCTCGGTGGGCTGAAGGCGCATTGCGTCGTAGGCTCTGATCGGCTGGGATGGATGCCATGGCGGACACCCCGCGTTCTGTCCAGGATGTGCTGAAGCGGCGGCAGCGGGCCACCTTCGTGGGGCGGGCCGGTGAGCTGGCCCTCTTCAGGGAGAACCTGGACCTGCCGCTGGACGATGAGCGGCGGATGCTGCTGTTCAACGTGCACGGCGATGGCGGCATGGGCAAGACCTTCCTGCTGGACCGGATGGCTGAGGCGGCCAGCGAGTGCGGCTGGCTGACGGCGCGCGCCGACGAGTCCGCCTACACGGTCGTGGAGGCCATGGCCGCGATCGTCGACCAGCTCGACCGGTGGGGGGCGCGGCTGAAGCAGTTCGCCAGGCTGCACGCGGCCTACCTCAAGAGCGTTCAGGGGGAGGCAGGCGACGGGGCCGCCGACGTCGTCACCAAGGCCGCGACCAGGATGGCGACGGGCGTGGTCGAGGCGCTGGTCCCCGGCTCTGGCATGGTCACCCGCGCGATCGACGCAGAGCAGGTCAACCAGCTGCGGGTCGCGGCCGCCGACAAGATCCGCCGGCGTGACGACGCGCGGATCACTGCCGCTCCTGAGCGCGAGCTTACCCGCGCCTTCCTGGAAGGGCTGCGCGAGCTTGACAAGCCGGTGGCGCTGTTCTTCGACACCTATGAGCGCACAGGAAAGTACTTGGACGGCTGGCTGCGTGCGCTCTATGACGGCCAGCACGGCGCCGTGCCGCTGGACCTGGTCGTCATCGTTGCGGGCCGCGACCCGCTCGACCCGCACCGATGGGCGCCCTACCTGAGCGTGGTGGCCGGCGTCTCCCTCACCCGCTTCACCGACATCGAGGTTCGGCAGCTGCTGGCCTACAAGGCCGTGGTGGACGAGGCGGTCATCGAGGCGATTCTGGCCGTCTCCGGCGGGCTGCCGCTGGCTGTGGCCACGCTCGCCACGCATCCCCCGACCGCGCCGGAGGCGATCAGCGACCCGTCGGGCGGCCTGGTCGACCGATTCCTGCAGTGGGAGCAGGACCCGGGCAGGAGGGCCTTCGCGCTGGCCGCTGCGTTGGCCCGGCAGCTCGACGAGGATGTGGTGGCGGTGCTGGCCGGACAGGGCGAGGGGGCCGCGCATTATGAGTGGCTGCGCGGCCAGAGCTTCGTCTCGCAGGCCGGTGGTCGGCTGCGATACCACGACGTGGTTCGCGAGCCGATGGTCAGGCTCAGCCGGCAGCGGTCGCCGCGGCGCTGGCGCGAGCTGCATGACCGGCTCGCGCAGGTGCACGGCCAGCGGCTCGACGCGCTGGGCTTGGATGAGGTGAGCGGGTGGGCCGATCCACGCTGGGTGGAGCCGACACTGGAGTGCATGTATCACCGGGCGTGTGCGGACCCGGCCGGGCGGCTGCCCGAGGTGTTGCAGACCGGGACGCGCGCGTGCATGGGCGGGATCGCGCCGCCGCGCCGCTGGCGCGAGGCGGTCGCCGCCGCAGGGAGCGACACGGGCGATCCGCGGCTGCGCCGGTTGGCCGATGATCTGGTGCCGGCGTCGGATGTGACGGAGTTCGCCGAGATCCTCATGCGCCAGCCGGAGCTACCGGCCGACGCCCTGAGTTTCGCGTACTGCGTGCGCGGCAACGAGCATCGGATCGCCGAGCGGCTCGATGCGGCGCTCGCCGACTTCGACACGGCATGCACGCTCACCCCTGCCTCTGTGGACGCGCTTGGCGGCCGGGGCACGGTCTACTACGCGATGGAACGCCTTCAGGAGTCGCTGGCCGACCTGTCCGCAGCGCTGGATCTCGAACCCAGCTACACCTGGGCGCGGTCCAAGCGTGGCGACGTGCTGTACGACCTGGGGCGGTACGCCGAGGCGGTGGACGACTACACCCAGTGCCTCGCCCAGCACGAGAACGTCTGGGACTTAGGCCTGCGTGGAAACAGCTATCGACTCCTCGGACGCCATGACCAGGCGCTGGCCGATCTGACGCGGGCCATCGAGCTAGCCCCCGGGGATAGCTGGGACCTGGCCCGCCGCAGCGAAACCTACCGGGCACTCGGACGGCCGCATGACGCGCTGGCCGACCTCGAGGCCGCCATCGCCATCAATCCCGGGTACGCCTGGGCTCTGAGGACCCGCGGTGAGATTCTCAGCGGGTTGGGGCGCTACGACGAGGCGGTGGCAGCGCTGGGTCAGGCTCTTGAGGTGGCGCCCGCGGATGCGCAGACGCTGGCGCTGCGGGGGGAGGCTAATCGGGAGCTGGGGCGCCTGGACGAGGCCGGGCCGGACTTCGATCAGGCAATCGTGATCGCGCCTGACTACGCGTGGGCACTGGCGCGACGCGCTGACCTGCATCGTCAGCAAGAGCGATGGGAGGAGGCGCTGGCTGACGCCACACGAGCCATCGATCTGGCACCAGGTGACCTGTATGCCGGCCTGGTACGGGGCCTGACCCATCAGGCGTTGGATTGTAACGTCGAGGCCATCGCCGACTTGACGCGGGTGATCGAGCAGGATCCTGGCTACGTGCAAGCGCTGGTAGCCCGCGGCCACAGTCTTGAGGCTCTCGGCCGCTACACGGAAGCGGTCGCTGACCTGACGCGGGCCATCGATCTGGACCTCGGCAACGGCGAGGCGTGGACAGCACGGGGGCGCGCCTTCCTCTTCTTGGAGGAGCACCACAAGGCGATCGCCGACGTGACGCGGGCCATCGACCTGAACCCCCAAGATTTCCGGCCGTGGGTCTTGCGCGGCGATGGCAAAAAGGCGCTCGGGCAGATGGCGGAAGCGCTGGCTGATCTCGACCGCGGGCTCGAACTCGCAACCGTCCCCTATGGGCTTACGCTGCGCGGCGAGATCTATCGCATGCTGGGACGCCGCGAGGAAGCGATCGCGGACCTCAACCGGGCGATCGACTTGGATCCTGAGAGCACCCTGGCCTTGGGTTACCGCGGTGAACTCCACAAGGATCTGCGGCGCTACGACGCGGCGCTGGCCGACTTCGACCGCGCCCTCGCCCTCGACCCCGCCTATCTCTGGGCGCTGACCGGACGTGGTGACACCTACCGCAAAGTGGGACGCTGGGAGGAGGCCCTGGCCGATCTCAACGACGCCCTGGACCGCGTACCCGATGACACCGACGGCCTGATCTCGCGCGGGATTGTCCTTCACGGACTCGGCCGGTATGAGGAAGCATTGGCCGATCTCGACCGTGCCGTCGCCCTGGTACCTGATTCGGGATGGGCCTTGACATGTCGCGGTGACGTCTATCACAGCCAGGGCCGTTACCAGGAAGCGCTGGTCGACGCCACGCGAGCGATCGAGCTGGCACCGGAAGGTCTGTATGCCTTCGTGGTACGCGGCCTGGCCTATCGGGCGTTGGACCGGCACGCCGAGGCCGTCGCCGACCTGACGCGGGCGATTGAGCTGGACCCTGGCCACGTGCAGGCGCTGGCCGCTCGCGGCGACAGTCTCGAAAAGCTCGACCGCTGCGCCGAAGCCGTTGCTGACCTGACGCGGGCCATCGACATGGATCCCGACAACGGCGAGGCCAGGACGGCACGCGGGAGCGCCTTCCTCACCCTGGGGGAGCACAACAAGGCGATCGCCGACTTCACAAGGGCTGTCGAACTGAATCCCGCGGATGTGACAAAAGCGCTGGCCGGCCTCGACCGCATCCGCGAACACGCTCCCGACCACGCCGACGGCCTGATCGCGCGCGGCACTGTCCTTCACGGACTCGGCCGGTATGAGGAAGCATTGGCCGATCTCGACCGTGCCGTCACCCTGGTACCTGATTCGGCATGGGCCTTGACATGTCGCGGTGACGTCTATCACAGCCAAGGCCGTTACCAGGAAGCGCTGGTGGACTTCGACCGCGCGCTCGAGCTCGACCCCGCAAACACGGTGACCCGGTTCATCCGTGGCAGGGCCCACTACGCTCTGGGCCATTTCGAGGAAGCCGCCGCCGACTACGAGCTGGTGCCCGACGACGCCGACAGCTGCGTCGGCCGCGGTGCGTCCCTGCTCACGCTCGAGCGTCACGCCGAGGCACGCGAGGTGCTGACTCGCGCTATCGAGCTCACGCCGGACCAGGAGCTGCCCTTCGCCCTGCGCGGCGTCACCAACCACGCATTACGACGCTATGAGGAGGCGCTGGCGGATCTGGACAGGGCTGTGGAGCTTGCGCCCGGCGACGCATGGAACCTCGCCAGGCGGGCCGCCGTCCACCGCGCTGTGGGCGACCTAGGCAAGGCGCTCGCCGATTTCGACGCGGCCACTGAGATCTCCCCCTGTGACGAGTTGCTCGAGCTTGAGCGGCGAATGACGGATTCGGAATCGGCCGCCCGCCGCCAGGTGGTGGTGGACCTGGACGCCACCGAGCAGGCGTGGGCCGAGCCGGTCAGAGATTGGCTGATCTCCACCGGAGTCGTCACCGCCGATGCGGTGTCGTGCGAGGTGTCCTCCGAGCTGGCAATCGACCAGATCTGTGTTCCGGAGCTGCTCGATGCGATGACCTGCCCGAGATGCGAGCACCGGATCGCGATGCGCGCGGACGGGGTGGCGACGCCCGCGTGGGACGACTTCGTGCGGCCGTTCTACCTCGCGCAACGGTGGTGGCCCCCGCGCCCGGCCTGCACGTCCTGCGGCGAGCATGTCCCCGTGCACGAGTGGCTCGGCGACACGCGATGGATCCGCGCCCATCTCATGATGTCCTTCTGGGACCAGCCGCCACTGACTCCGGAGTTCCTTCAGGACCTGTCGGCTCACCTGGGCGGCCACCGCCTGCTCGTCATCGAGTGAGGCTCCTGACGCAAGCGGCCGCTTCTGCGGTAGATAGTCATTCCCGTCGCCGCCTGGCCACGGCCGAGCCACCATGGAGCGCCGGACCGCCGCCCTGCGTGCCTGATCACGGCGCACCTCGCGGACGCGCGCCTCCTGCTGCTGCTGGAATGCAATGCCGGTGGTGATTGCGCCTGGGCCTGAGCTCGACTGCCATGGCTCGCCTGCGAGAAGCATCCGCAGGCAGCCCGTCCTGGAGGGCTGATGTTGGTCCGCGGTTCCTGCGGCAACTGCATGCCCACAGTTCCAAAGCATCAAGATCGCGAACCAGTGACCACGACAAATAGCGATCCCAAAATCACGACGTCGAACGATCCAAGTCACAACCGCTACCTCAACGGCCCGGTGACGCCCTCGGCAGCCGAGGAGGAGGGCTGGAAGGGCACCATCGTCACCCTTCCCGGCATGGTCACCCGGATCGTCCTGCGCTTGGATGAACCCCGCCCATCGACGGCATCGCCGGCACCCGCACCGTCTTCCCCATCACCTACATCCAGCACTGCCACATGCTGGAACACGAGGACAACGAGATCATGCGCCCCTGGTAGATCATCTCGTAACACCGGTGGGCGCCATCAAGGGGTATCTGGAAATCGCTGCGGTTCGCCAACGTGCCAGCGGCCCCAATGATTGCTACGTGCCGCTGGTGAGCACGAACCCGAGCGCTCGGAGACACAGGCGCACTGAGGCAGTCCCACGCCCAGGGGCTCAGACAGTCCCCGGCGGCCAGTCCGCTTCGGGCAGCACCTCACGCGCCAGCTCCAGCAGCGCCCTGCGGTCTTCGGCCAGCGCCGCCACCCCCGCCTCGGTGGCCCGGTAGACCCGCCGCACTCGGCCCTCAACCACCTCCTGCCGCGAGGACAGCAATCCGTCGGCCTCCAGCCGGTGCCGCTAGCGTCGGATACAGCGTGCCGGGACTGATCGCATAGCCATGCCGCTTGAGCTCCTCGGTCATCCACGCCCCGTGAATGTCCTGCTCGGCGGCATGGTGCAGGATGTGCGGCCGCACCGCCCCGCGCTGGAACTCCCTCATCCCCGCCCCCTATCCCCATTCGGGTCCCAGCACATGACGAAACCGATATCGGCCACCGATGCTAGGCCTCCCCCATGGAACGGCGCGGTCACTCGTTGTTTGAGCAGTGCAGGGCCGGGCGAGCAGCGAGCTGGGCGCACATGCGGCCCACAGACGTACTGTCACATTTGCATCGCGTCCGACTACCGTGATCGGTCTCGTTCGACGGACCCGGTGGCGGTGTCGACCTGCATGCCACAGGCCGGATCGGCTGCCTGCTCCGGTTCACTCCCGGTCTCGACGGTGGCGGCCAGACCGGCCGGGATCTGCGGCGTAGGGGGCAGGCCCGGCGGGGTGAAGCGGCGCAGCCGGTTGGCGTTGCCGACGACCGACAGTGAGGACAGGGCCATCGCGCCGGCGGCGATGATGGGCGAGAGCCGCAGTCCCAGGAACGGATACAGGACGCCAGCCGCGATGGGAATGCCGACCACGTTGTAGACGAAGGCCAGGAACAGGTTCTGGCGGATGTTGCGCATGGTGGCGCGGGAAAGCCGGACTGCGGTGACGATGCCCTCCAGCGCCCCGGAGATCAGGGTGACATCCGATGCCTCGATCGCTACGTCGGTGCCGGTGCCGATGGCGAAGCCGACGTCGGCCTGGGCGAGGGCGGGCGCGTCGTTGACGCCGTCGCCCACCATGCCGACCCGGCGGCCCTCGCCCTGCAGCCGGGCGATCTCGGCGGCCTTGCGCTCGGGGAGCACCTCGGCCAGCACACGGGTGATGCCGACCTGGCGGGCGATGGCCTCGGCGGTGCGCCGGTTGTCGCCGGTGATCATCACGACGTTCAGGCCGAGCCGCTGGAGCGCGGCCACGGCGTCGCGGGAGTCGCCCTTGACGGTGTCGGCGACGCCGAGCACCCCGGCGGGCTCGCCGCCGACGGCGACCATGATTGGGGTACGGCCCGCTGCGGCGAGCCGGTCCGTGGTCGCCTCCAGAGGCGCCACCTCGACCCCTTCAGCGGACAGCAGCCGGTGGCCGCCGATCAGCACGCGGTGGCCCTCAACGGTGGCGGAGACGCCTTGGCCGGTCACCGACCCGAAGCCGGAGGGATCGGTCAGAACCAGACCGCGTTCGGCCGCGCCGGTGACCACCGCTTGGCCGAGCGGGTGCTCGGAGAGGCGTTCGGCGGAGGCGGCCAATCGGAGCAGGTCGTTCTCGGTCCGGGCGCCGGCGGGGAGCACGTCGGTCAATGCGGGCCGGCCGCAGGTGATGGTACCGGTCTTGTCCAGGACGATCGTGTCGAGCCGGTGCGCTCTCTCCAGCGCGGCGGCGTCGCGGATCAGGATGCCGGCTTGGGCGCCCTTGCCGGTGCCCACCATAATCGACAGCGGGGTGGCCAGGCCGAGCGCGCAGGGGCAGGCGATGATGAGCACCGCGACCGCCGCCACCAGGGCGAGCGTGAACGCGGGTGCCGGCCCGGCGACGTACCAGAGCGCGAACGTGACCACAGCGATGGCCATGACCGCCGGGACGAAGTAGCCGGACACCAGGTCGGCCAGGCGCTGAATGGGCGCCCTGGACGCCTGCGCCGCCTGCACCAGGCGGATGATCTGGGCCAGCACCGTCTGGGCGCCGACCTTCTCGGCTCGGAAAGCGAAGGCGCCGGTCTGGTTGACGGTCGCGCCCACCACCTGGTCGCCGGGCTCCTTCTCCACCGGGATGGACTCGCCGGTGACCATGGACTCATCCAGCGTCGAGCGGCCCTGGGCGATCACGCCGTCCACCGGAACCTTCTCGCCAGGCCGGACGATCACCAGGTCGCCGGGCAGGACCTCGGCGATGGGGATCTCCCGTTCGGCGCCGCCGCGGCGCACGTGGGCGGTCCTGGCCTGCAGCCCGATCAGCTTGCGGATCGCCTCGCCAGTGCCGGCCTTGGCGCGGGCCTCCAGCAGGCGGCCGAGCAGGATCAGCGTCAGGATGACGCCGACGGCCTCGTAGTAGACGTCCCGCAGCGCCGGCGGCAGCAGCCCTGGGGCGACGGTGGCCAGCAGGCTGTAGCTGTAGGCGGCACTCGTGCCGAGCGTGATGAGACTGTTCATCTCGGCCGCCCGGTGGCGCAGGCTCAGCCAGCCCACCCGGTGGATGGGCCATCCGGTGTAAAACATCACCGGTGTGATCAGCACCAACTGCACCCAGCGCTCCAACAGGAACGCCGGCACCCAGGCGGCGCCGAAGAACTCGTGCGCCATCACCGCCAGCGCCACCGGTGCGGTCAGCACCGTGCCGATCAGCACCCGGCGCGACAGGTCCCGGATCTCCGCCCGCCGCTCGGCCGCCTCGGCATCGTCTCCGCCTTCCGCATTCGCGAGGTTCGGTACGCCGACACGGTCCCGGTCCGCTGTGTTCTCGGAGTGCGGGTTCACGGTCGTCTCACCATGTGCGGGCTGGTCGTCGGTGCCAGGTTCGACGATCAGGCGGCCGCGCACCATGTTCATGCCACACGCGAAGCCGTACTCGCCGGCCTCGGACGGGGTCAACTCGACAGCGGTGCGCTGGAACGCGGGCAGCACCCGGTCGACCCCGAAGTCAGGGAAGACCACGTGCGAGGTGCACTCACCGCCTTCCCTGCGGTCGAAGACCAGGCGCAGCGGAACACCCTGGCGGGCGCGGATGACGTCGGGCGAATACCCGCCCTTGACGGTGACCTCGATCTCCTGCACTCCCTCGTGCAGGTCCGCGAGATGGCTCTTTCTCGGGCCGAAGAAGTGCCAGGCGATGAAGGCGAGCAGCCCCGCTGAAACCGCAATGACCATCCAGTCGGATGCGGTCATGACGCATCGGTTCCCTTCACGTTCCGGGCTTGGCCGTGCTCAGGCATCGGGTCGTGCTCAAGCATCTGGTGGCGCTGGCGGCCGGCCTGCTCGCCGCCCATGGACCGCATCGTCATCGGCATCATCAACGGGCACGCCAGAACAAGTGCCACCAGGAGGACCGTGGTCACCGGCGCGCCGGCGAACAGCACCATGTGGTCGCATCACCTGGCCCCGTCCCGGACGTTGATCACAGGCGTTCCGCGGTCAGCCGCGAACCGGGTGGTCATGCTGGCCCCGCAGGGTGTCCAGCCGGGAGTGGTACTCGTCTGTGTCAATCTCGCCTCGTGCGTAGCGCTGCGCCAGCAACTCCTCCGCCGTCGGCAGCGGGGCAGCGGGCCCCGTGCTGGTGGTCCTGCCCACGTGACGGGCGGCCAGCGCGATCGCCGTGATCGCCAATCCCCAGAACACCACGGTGCCCAGTCCCATGAGTGCATATCCCCAGCCACCCATGCCATTGTCGCCCCACCACATCATCGTCATCACCTCGGATGCGTTCGGTTCCTTCATCCTGTGCGGGCGACCGATCGTGGACACAGAGACCTTCGTCCCTGATCCGAGAGCAATTAGTCGGAAAACGCCGAGGCCTGAGCCGAAGCAATACACAAACGACGACGGGTGACGCGTTCTCGTGGGCGCGCCGGGATAGCCCCGGCCGATCCTGCGGTGTCGCCCACCTCGTCAGCGCCAGACGGACGTGGACCGCCTTGAGCCCCTGGGAGTGGTGCTCGCGTCAGCGGAGCGCGCGGCTCCCGGCAGGCAGTCCGGTCAGGGGGCCGGCGGACCTCCCATCGGCCGGTCAGAGCAGTGAGGCTACCGTGGGTGTAGGTGTCAGATCGGCGTTAGGGGGACGCATGAAGCGACACTCCATGAAGACCGGAATCACCGCGGGGGCATTGCTGGCCGCCATCACCGCAGTCTCGGGGGCCACAGCGGCGGCCATGACGTCTCCGCCGATGCCGTCCCCAAGTCCTTCTCCTACGGGTATGCAGCCGACCTGCCCGGGCATGGGGCGAATGCATCCCATCACCAGCGAGTACGACTACCTGTCGCAGATGGTGCCGCACCACGAGGATGCCATTACCGCGGCGCGGCAACTGCAGCGTTCCGAGCGGCCCGAGATGCGACGGCTCGGGCAGTCGATCGTCACGACACAGACTGCCGAGGTCGGCAAGATGAGGGGTTGGCTGGAGCGGTGGTACCGGCAGAGCCCAACGCCGAGCCCGAGCGCGACCACGATGCCCGACTTGTCGGCGCTTTCGGGAGATCAGCTCGACAAGACGTTCCTGCAGCACATGATCCCGCACCACATGATGGCGATCATGATGTCGCAGCAGCTCCTCATGCACGGTGAGGCGCAGCATCCCGAGGTCGCCGGCTTCGCCCGCACCGTGCGCAACGACCAGTGGGCGGAGGTCCGCACGATGCGGCGATACCTGGTCCAGTGGTTCGGAGAACAGAACATGCCCTGTATCCCGCGAGTGCCTGGCATGCCCGGTACGACGCCAGGGCCTCACATGCCGGACATGACGCCGGGCCCGCAAATGCCGGGAACGCCCGGCCAGTCGACGCCCACGGAGCCCTCGCCGACAGGCACCTGATTCAGCGGACACCCTGCACTCGCAGGAAGCCAACGACCGTGCTCCAGATCCCGCGCCACACCGTGGCGCTGCTCGACCGCGTACCGGGCGCCGCGTACAGGACCTTTCCAGCTGTGTCCGCCCAGCCAGGTGCCAGACGGCCTCACGCGCGGCACCCTGCGGGATGACGTGATCGAGGCGATCCAGGAGCCGGTGGTTCACCCGAGTCGCCAGCCGGTCGCGATCGATGTCGGCCGCGAGCAGGTGCACTCCGCAGGAGATGTCGAAACCGGCCCCACCCGGGGAGACCACATCGCCGATCGGGAATCCGTATCCCCAGTGCAGGTCAGGCCTGGCGTAGGAGGCACGGACGATACCTGGCAGGGCAGCCACGTTGACGATCTGCTGCAGCGCCTGGTCCTCCGGAAGCAGTTCTCGGGAGGCCGGTATGACGCCGGGCACACGCATCGACCCGTACCGCTCGATGCGGAAGCGATAGGGCGTCTCCTCAACGAGTTGTATTGTGTGCCCAACTTTCGCCCCAATGGCGCAGATGCGATGAGGCTCTTCTCAAGAGCCATGTGTGCATGGCCCGGCGCTGGCGGAGACAGCGCCGGAAGCTCTCATCCCACGCGCGTCCTGCTGAAATGGTCGGTGAACCAGTTTCGTGCCAGGTCGGCGACGGCTTCCAGGGCCCCGGGCTCTTCAAACAGGTGTGTGGCATCAGGGATGATCTCGAGCCGTTTCTCACAGGTCAACCGGTCTTGTGCTGCCTGATTGAGCTCGATCACCACTTCGTCGCAGCCACCCACGATCAGCAGCGTCGCCGCCCGCACCGCCGCCAGTCGCGCTCCGGCCAGATCTGGCCGTCCGCCTCGTGAGACGACAGCGGCCACCCGGCTGCCCGGTTCCGCCGCAGCCCACAGTGCGGCCGCCGCCCCGGTGCTGGCTCCGAAATAGCCAACCGGTAGCACCGCGGCCCAAGGCTGATCACTCAGCCAGTTCGTCACCTGCGCGAGCCTTCCGGCCAGCAACTCGATGTCGAACACGTTGCCGCGGTCGTACTCCTCCTCGACCGTGAGCAGGTCGAAGAGCAAAGTACCCAGACCCGCACGGTTGAGTACCGAAGCCACGTACCGGTTACGAGGACTGTGCCGGCTGCTACCACTACCGTGCACGAAGATCACTATCCCTTGGGCCCCCTGCGGAATGACGAGCTGCCCCGGCAGCCGGACATGACCCGCATTTACTGTCACCTCGTCGGCAGGCTCCGGCGGATCAGATTTCACCGCGTGCTCTTTCCCGGGCACTGCGCCCTTGGCGGCTGGAGGTGCGGCCCGCTGCAGCAGCTCGACCACCCGTTCGTCGGCGCTCTGGGTGAAGTCGACGTACCAGGTGCCAATGCCCCAAAGAACGGTGGGTGTCTCCAAACAGATCACCTCGTCGGCGTCCTCACGCAGGCTCGCGATCGTGTCCGGCGTTCCGACGGGGACCGCCAAGATCACTCGTGCGGCCCCGCGTGCACGGGCCACCTGGCAGGCGGCGCGAGCGCTGCTGCCCGTGGCGATCCCGTCGTCCACCACGACGACCGTACGGCCCGCAAGGGCGACCGGTGCGCGACCGCCCCGAAAGCGGCGAACACGGCGCAGCACCTCGGCCCGCTCGCGCTCCTCCACCTCGGACATCTCCTCGCGCGTCACATCCACCAACCGGACGACATCCGCATTGATCACACGCACGCCACCCTCTCCGACGGCACCGAATCCCAGCTCGGGCTGGAAAGGCACTCCCAGCTTGCGGACCACGATCACATCCAGCGGCGCACCCAACGCCTGGGCCACCTCGAAGGCCACAGGTATGCCCCCTCTGGGCAGCCCGAGGACGACCACATCCTCATCGGTGACGAGTCCAGCCAGCCGTTGGCCCAGACGAACACCCGCATCATGACGATCAACGAACATGACGCCTCACACCTCCCCAAGCCCTCTGCAGCGGTGAAGGAACACCCCTTACCACCATCTGGGGGTAGGAGAGTGCGGAGGTAGGGCCTAAGGTCCCTTTCCATGAATCCGCGCTGAGCCGTGGCCGCCACAACCTGCCCGCTTGGACGACTCGGCTCATCGCCCTCGCCGACGACGGCGGCTTGTAGCCGGTCGGCGCGGAACACCTCAAGAGCCATGTGAGGATCGTTGGCGTGCCTGAGCGTCACCGAATCGAGGGGTTATCGCTTGGCCGGCCGAAAAGCCCTCGTCGGCATGGCGGATGGTCGGTAAGGCAGCAGACCACGAGATGCCCGAGCAAGAGTGGCCATCCATCGCCGAACCTGTGCGAATCTTCGCCGTGGAGCGAGCTCCACCGGTCGGCATACCGGCCGGGCCCTGCCCGTGGAACGACTCGTAGACATCGATCAGCACTCGCCGCTGCCGTTTGCTGAGGGTGGCTGCCCGAGGACCGTAGATCCCAGGGCACTCGCGTCCCTCGGCAGTGGAATCTGTCTACTTCCTCTTGTTTCGCGCACACTGCCCTACGACGTGCACAAAGTTCGGCTGCCGCGCGCAAGAACCCCGCCTGGGGAGATGAGCGAGATCAAGCCCAGGCGAGGCCGTCGCCCATCCTGCCCGGGTCAAAACTGGATATGCCTCTGCCGAACCCCTCTCCATGATGCTTCACATCGGCGGCCCCGAACCGCATGATGACATCTGCGGCCTTCAACAGACCCACAGGAAGGCCGACCGGCACGATCCAGAAGCACCTTCGCCGGTTTCCTCTGGACGGTCGCCGAGGATGGGTCCAACCGGGGACGGCACTCGGGGGGATGTCGTCCCCGCACGGCTGGACTTCCCCGCCCCCGTACGGCAGCCCCTGGCACGACGCGGACCCGACAACCCGGCCCCTGTGCCACGCGGGACACACGGGGCGCGCATAACGCTACGCGTCCAATTGATTACGGCCATACAGGCCGGCGGGGTCTCCACTCCAAGGCTGTTCGGTCGCATTCCATTGCCCGACCGGACAGCCTTCCCATGTGCGCCTGGGTAATGACAAGGCGCACCAACCGACGCGCTCCACATATGGCCGGAACTGCGCGACCACCGTCAATGCCAAGACTTCACCATGCTCAATGACAGCACAGAGTCAACCCTCGGAAACTGGGGCAGCATCACTGAGCGGCTCTAAGGGGCCGCCCACTGGCCTCGGCCTTACGCCACCGTTCGGGGGAGTATCGATGGAGATGCCTGTCGTCAACACATGCCAAGCGGAAGCGTGCGCGTACAACACCGACCGCCGCTGCCACGCACTGGCCATCACCATAGGTGACGTCGGTCATGCTCACTGCGACACCTTCTTCAGCGCTCCGTCCAAAGGAGGCGATCCCACCACCGTAGGCCACGTCGGCGCATGCAAGATGTCCGATTGTCAGCACAACAGTCAGTTGGAATGCAAGGCCCCCAACATCACGGTCGGTTACGTGGAGAACGCGGCGGACTGCCTCACCTACTCGCCCGCCTGAGCAGCAACTCGGGCCGAGCGAGACAGCGCCAGCGAAGACTCGAGCGAACCCGCCGGCGACGTCATCGATGATGTCTTCCGGGACTCTCCGGCCGCGTCACGTACGGCGGCGGGACCGCCCGATGCTGCGTGAGCGCGTGGTGCGATCGCTCGGATGACCGAGGCAAGGTCAGGAAGTCGGACCCTGCCTATCTGGATGTCAAGAACGGCTATCGTGAGGGCACGCCGACGAGGGAACCATGCGGAAGCCAAAGCCATGCGCTTGGTGAGCCGCTCAATTCCCAGCGTTAACCCGGCCTTCCTCCACCGTATGGCAGGCCCTCGACCGCGTTCTTCAGGGTCATCGCCCTGGCCAGGCGGACCGCCTCGGCCGGCTCCGCCGACGGGGTGAGCCGCACCCCGCCCAGCGCCGGCCCCCGGGCAACGTTGTCCACCACCACGACCGCTTGCATTCGTGGCATGGGGCGCAGATCTACCACCGTCACCGGCCCAAGATTGTCGGCCACCCATCTGGTATTGATTTCATGCGTGACAGTCGCGTCCTTCCCCGGTCCGTTCTCACGTCACCGGCTGCTCTGGCACGGCGCCTCATAAGCGACTGCCTGCGATAAGCGATGATCGTTCCGCTCACGCGAAGGCGGACGTCATATTCGGGCTACTTCATGTCGAAGGCCGCGTCGCCGGGCGTGACCCAGGCCAGCTCGTAAGCCCTGTACCGACGACCTCGCATTCCCCAGCGGGCCAGGGGGCGCTGGGGACGGTCGCTGAAGCACGCCTGACGAACGGCTTCACCATGCGGGACCTCCGCCCCTGCCTGCGAGGACGCGTCCCAAGCTGGGATGAGGGCAGGGATGTCTCGAAGGGAGGAGCGGCCATGCGAGTCAAAGTTCAGGACATCATGACCACCGAGGTCGCCTCGGTCAACGGCAGCACGCCGTTCAAGGACATCGCCGAAGTGCTCATAGCGCACGGCGTCAGCGCCGTGCCGGTGGTTGATGCTGAGAACCACGTTCTGGGTGTGGTGTCTGAGGCGGATCTGCTGCGCAAGGAGGAATTTCGCGAGGCTTACTACGCGGAGGGCTACAAACCACCGCTGCGCGCCCGCCTGCGCCACCGCCTGTCCGAAGAAGGACCCGACCTCCAGCGCAAGGCCACTGGGAACACGGCAGCGCAGCTGATGACCGCGCCCGCCGTGACCGTGCCCGCCACCGCCTCGGCCGTGATGGCCGCCCGCCGGATGGACGAGCACGGCATCAAACGCCTGATCGTCGTCGACGACGACGGCACGCTGCAAGGCGTCGTCAGCCGACGCGACCTGCTCAAAGCGTTCGTGCGCGCCGACGCCGACATCGCGCACGAGCTCCGCGAGGACGTCCTGAATCGCTCGCTACTGGTGGAGACCGCGGACGTCAACGTCGAGGTGCATCAGGGAGTGGTGACGCTGAGCGGCTATATGGACCGCCGCAGCCGGGCGCTGCTCGCCGTACGGCTGATCGCACGCGTTGACGGAGTGGTCGATGTGATCGACCAGCTCCAGTGGAAACACGACGACGCACAGGCATGACCAGCGGGAGGAGCGGTATGGGGTCGCCGAAGCTGACCTTCCTCGGCGGCGTCGGCACCGTGACGGGGAGCAAGTCCCTGCTCGAACTGCCTGACGGGAACCGTGTGCTGCTCGACTGCGGGCTGTTCCAGGGCCAGCGGGAGCTGCGGCGCAGGAACTGGGCCACGTTCCCGGTCCCGGCGGCGTCGGTGTCGGCGGTGGTGCTCAGTCACGCGCATGTGGATCACTGCGGTTATCTGCCCGCGCTGGTGCGGCAGGGTTTCAGCGGTACGGTCCGCACCACGCAGGACACGGCGCGGCTGGCGGCGATCGTGCTGCGCGACAGCGCCCGGCTGATGGCCGACGAGGCCGAACACGCCAACGCCTACGGCTGGTCCAGTCACCGTCCGGCCCTGCCGCTTTACAACGAGAAGGACGTCGAGAAGACCCTGGAGCTGTTCGTACCCCTAGAGCACGAGGAGCCTGCCGAACTGGACGGCATCGGGCTCCGCCTGCACCGGGCCGGGCACATCCTCGGCTCCTCGTGGAGCGAGATCACCCTGCCCGCAGGCGCGACGCTGGTCCACACCGGAGATCTGGGTCGCGCCGCCCATCCGCTGCTCCAGCCACCGGAGCCGCTCCAGGGGGCCGACATCCTGCTCGTCGAGTCGACATACGGCAACCGCCGCCACGACGACTCCCGCACGCTGTGGAACCTGGCCGTGGCCATCAACCGGACGGTGCGCCGCGGCGGTTCGGTCCTCATCCCCGCCTTCGCCGTCGACCGTACCGAGGTCATCGTCTACCGGCTGCACGAGCTCCGGCAGAAGGGCATGATCGCCAAGGTTCCGGTCTACGTGGACAGCCCCATGGGACTGGCCGCCCGTGACGTGTACCTGCAGGCGATCGCCGCCGGCTCGCCAGAGTTGCGGCCAGGGCTCACCCGCGATGTCCTGGACCCTGGCTGGCTGCGGGAGCTGCGCACCGTCGAGGAGTCGATGAGCGTCAACGAACCCGACCAGCCGTCGATCATCATCTCAGCTTCCGGCATGGCCACCGGCGGCCGTGTCCTGCATCACCTGCGCCACCTGCTGCCGGACCCGCGCATGACCGTGCTCATCGTGGGCTTCGCTGCGCTCGGCACCCGCTCACGAGCCCTGGTGGACGGCGCCACCGCGCTCAAGATCCACGGCCGCTACGTGCCCGTACGAGCCGAGATCGTGAACCTGCCGGGATTCTCCGTGCACTCCGACGCCGACGAGACCATCGCGTGGTTGCGCGCCACCCACCGGCCGCCCCAGGTGACCTACGTCATCCACGGCGAGCCTGACGCGGCCGCCACGCTGCGGGGCAGGATCCACGACGAGCTGGGCTGGCACGCGATCGTCCCCGCTCCGGACGAGCACGTTCTGCTCTGAGTCTTTCTGGTCTGGCGGATCAAGAAGAGCCAAGTGCCGTCCTTATTGCCTCCTCGGCGCCGCAGGAAAAGGCGAAGAGTGTTGTGACGAAACGACAATAATTGCATCTGTTAAATTAAAGACATATTGGACATTGTGTATTTTGTCGGATATATGTGCTGATCGCGATGCTTCCCAAGGGTTCCACGGATGCGCATCTGTCCTGGGTGACAAGAGCAGTGCCGCGCCCGTTCGCCTCATGTATGGCGCCCCCGCAGTGGAAGTGGTGCGAGCCGAGATTTGGCGATGGGCTGCTGCGCGGCAAGCTGTGCCGCGCAGCAGCCGCTCGGCCGTGCACCGTGTACTCCCTCATGCCTGGCTGGTTCACGCCGGCCCTCCAGGTCACCGGTCGGCGTCGCGAGCTCCGAGAGGGCCTGTGCGGCGACGAGCGCTGTGGCGGCCCTCACTGAAGCTGTCGGCCGTCTTGGCGGTTCCGCCGGGCATTGCGTGTGGTCCTGGTCGACCGGCGCGATGGCCCGGCGATACAGATGCCTGTGCGTACCGAATGTTCCGAAGACGCCGTTCAAGCGGCCAAGCGCGGAGCGGGCGATCGTCGACTGCAGACGTGAATGCGGGAGACCTCGGGGCACCGGAGCGATCCTTGTCGATGGGGACCATGGACCTGCCACCGAAGGACGTAAGCCCCTGTGATACAAATGCCGGCCCTGGCAAGGGTAGGAAAGGAGAGCGCTTCCTGGGAGATGGTCCTGATGTCTCAACCCAAGCCCGATGCGGTTTCCGCAACCGAGGAGACGCATCCGCTCGAGCTCGAACTGAACCTTGTCAAGGTTCGGGTCAGCAAAGCCGAGCAGCAGATCCAAGCGTTGGCCGAAGCCACTCTCGCTCTCGCGCACGCTCTGGAAGCCAGACCGATGGAGGAGCCCGGGCAAGTACACCCCGAGCAGGCCGCGCGGCTCGCCCACGAACTTCTGCTTGCTGTCGGCTTTCACCAGAAGGGACGTGGCACGGCATGAGCAATCGACACGCCTCCGTAACGCTTGACCCCCGCGAGGTGCAGGTGGAAACACGCGGCGCCATTTCGCCCGGTGCGGTCGACGATGCCCGCGAGGTGGTGGCGGCAGCGACATCGTTCGCCCACGAGCCAGTGCTCTTTGCCCGGGTCAAGCTCAGTGCCACGGCCGATCCAGTTGTGTTCTGTCCGTGCACCGCGCAGGCGAACATCAACGTCAGCGGGCAGTTCGTCCGCGCTCAGGCGGTCGCCGAGTCCATGGACCAAGCCATCCGGCTGCTCGGCGACCGGCTCCGGGTCCGGTTGCGCCATGCTGGCAGGGGCGGGGAGAACCTGCGTGGGCGACGCCCGGAGGACGTCGACTACGAGTGGCGGCGCTCCAGTCCTCACCGTCGCCCGCTGCCCTACTCCCCCCGGATCGGAGGAGAACGCGAGATCGTCCGGCACAAGGCCTACGAGCTGACTTGGGCTACGCCCGATGAGGCGGCCTTCGACATGGAACAGTTCGACTACGACTTCTACCTGTTCACCGAGGCGGAGACCGGCCAGGACAGCGTCATCTACCACAGCCGGGACGGTTACCGGCTCGCGCAGATCGCCCCCATGCCCCACAAACTCGGCCCGGTGTCGATCCCACTCACGGTCAGCCCTGTTCCAGCACCCGTCCTCTCCGTCAGTGAAGCGGTCGAGCGTCTGGAAACCACCGGTATGCCGTTCGTCTTCTTCGCCGACGCCAGCACTGGGCGGGGCAGCCTCGCCTACCACCGTTACGGCGGCCACTACGGCCTCATCATGCCCAGCAGGTGATCAGCCGGGCCTCCTCGACGCTGGTCACGCCTGCTGTCGGAAGGTCTGCCGGCTACGGAGATCGATCACGAACTCGCCGCTGCGCACTCCGATGCACAAGCAGCCGGAGCCTTTCAAAGGTCGCCCTGCTACCTGGCCACGCCAGCCGGTCCTTCTGTGAATACCTGTGCGACCGCCTGATCAATCGAGGCACGCGGCCAGGCCCGCAGTGACCAGGAACCCGCGGCTTGGCGGCAACTTGAGCGCGTTGAGGCTGAAGGTGGCCTGGCCGGTCATGCCATGGCGCAAGTAGCTTGCGGCCATCTTGAGCTCGTACAGATCCGTCAGCAGCGCACCGCTCATAGCGCAAGTATCTGTCCGGCAGCCGGTGTGAACAGCGGCCAATCGGCCTGCTCAGGTGGGTCGAAAGTCCCAGCAAGGGCTCCGGTGTCGCGATGGTCATGGACGCTGGTCACCACCCCTAGGGACTTCCGGCCCTGTTTCCCGCCTTCGCCTGGAGCTGTGATGAAAGCAACCGGGAAGTACGAGGCGTCTTCGTACAGGAGCAGGAAAGAGTTGACCGGCCATGGGCATGACCGTAGAGGACGTGATGACGAGCAAGGTCGTCTCCGTCACCGCCACCACCCCGTTCAAGGCACTCGCCGAAACCCTCGTCAGCAACGGCGTCAGCGCCGTACCGGTCCTGGACGATGACAACCACGTGATCGACGTGGTCTCCGAAGCCGACCTGCTGTGCAAAGAGGAGTTTCGCGAGCAGTTCTACGGTGAGGGCTACCGCCCGCCTCTGCGTACCCGGCTGCGCC
>NZ_JBSGFQ010000158.1:0-23785 GCF_053603495.1 Nonomuraea sp. NPDC004186
GCCGGGCCGGGTGGGCAATCCAGGGGGGGCGCCGCCCCCCGGGTTGCGTAGGTGAGGGGCGGCGCCGACGGGAAGGGGGATGGGTCAGACCAGCAGGCCGCCCGTGGCGTTGAGGTTCTGGCCGGTGATCCAGCGCGAGTCGGGCCCCGCCAGGAAGGCGACCACGGAGGCGATGTCGCCGGGCTGCCCGATCCGTCGCAGCGCCGTCATCGCCGCCGTCTGCTCCAGCGCCTCCGGCGGGTTGGCGCCCCGCAGCATGTCCGTGTCGGTGGCGCCGGACGAGACCACGTTGACGGTGATCCCGCGCCCGCCCAGCTCCCGCGCCGCCACCTTGGCGAACTGCTCGACGGCCCCCTTGCTGCCGCAGTAGAGCGTCAGAGCGGGAGCGGGCACCTGCGTGTTGAGCGTGGAGATGTTGATGATGCGCCCGCCGTCGCGCATCACCCGCGCGGCCCACTGCATGGCCAGGTAGACCGACCGGGTGTTGACCGCGAACACCCGCTCGTACTCCTCGTCCGTGATCTCCGCCATGGGCTTCTGCCCGAGCACGGCGGCGGCGTTGTTGACCAGGATGTCGAGCCCGGGCAGCCGCGACCCGGCCTCGTCGAACAGCCGCGCCAGATCCTCCTTGCTGCCCAGATCGGCCTGTACGGCGTGCGCGCCCGTCTCCTTGGCGACCTGCTCCGCGGCCTCGGTCGAGCGCTCGTAGCAGAAGACGACCTCTGCCCCGTCGGCGGTCAGCCGCTCCACGATGGCCTTGCCGATTCCCCTGGATCCTCCTGTGACCAACGCGCCTTTCCCGGAAAGTATGCTCATGCGCCCAACCTATGCTCGGAGCATGATCTTGCGGGCTTCGTTTCGCGGCAGGCGATCGACGTACAGCTTGCCGTCGAGGTGCTCGGTCTCGTGCTGGAAGCAGCGCGCGAGCGATCCGCGGGCCTTGATCCGTACCGGACGCTGGAGCCTGTCGATCCCCTCGACGGTCACGCCCGCGGCCCGCGCCACCGGGGCGTAGATCGGCAGCCCCGTCTGCCGGTCGGGCACGGACAGGCAGCCCTCCTCGTCCGTCACCTCCTCCGGGTCGTCGACGGTCAGCACCGGATTGAGCACGTGACCCTTGCGCCCGGCGATGTCGTACACGAACAGCCGGCGCGACACGCCGATCTGCGGGCCGGCCAGGCCCACGCCGTTGACCGCGTACATCGCCTGGAACATCTCGTCGATCAGCCGGCGCAGCTCGCGGTCGCAATCCGTCACGGGATCGGCGGGCGTGCGCAGGACCGGATCGCCGATGACACGGATCTCACGCATGGACATCTACTTTCGTAAGGACTGGACAACGGTAGAGGTCCTTACTCTAGCCAGCGAGGCTCATTCGCGGGGGCTGTGGAAGACTGGGCGGGTGCGTGTCTACATCGGTGCCGACCATGCCGGCTATGAGCTCAAGAACCACCTCGTGTCCTGGCTGAAAGACCACGGTCACGAGGTCACCGACTGCGGTCCCTTCGTCTACGACGCCGAGGACGACTATCCCGCGTTCGTGCTGCGCGCGGCCGAGGGCGTCGCGGGCGACCCCGGCAGCCTGGGGGTGGTCATCGGAGGCTCGGGCAACGGCGAGCAGATCGCCGCCAACAAAGTACGCGGCATCCGCGCCGCGCTGGCCTGGAGTGAGGAGACGGCCGGCCTGGCCCGCGAGCACAACAACGCCAACGTGGTCAGCATCGGCGCGCGCATGCACTCCACGGAGGACGCCACCAGGTTCGTGGAGGTCTTCCTGACCACGGTGTTCACCGGCAGCGAGCGCCACAGCAGGCGCATCGCGCAGCTGACCACGTACGAGACGATCGGTCAGCTGCCCTCGCTGCCCTAGCCCTTGCGCTTGACGTCGCGTTTGGGCATCTCGTCGCGCAGAGGCCGCCGGTCGGCGGCCTCCTGCTGCTCCTTCGACGGTTTCGACACGTCGCGGGCACGCATGGCGATGGTCGCGGTGATCTGCAGGCTCTGCAATGCCATGCCTTCGACCTTACGCCAGGCTCATCAGAAGATGAGGCCGCACCACGGTTTCGGGCTCCACGACATCGCGGTGGCCAGCGCGCGTACCGAGCCGCTTGAGTGCTCGCGCAGCAGGCCCGCCTCCAGCGACTCCACGAGCAGGCCGTCGCCCATGTAGGCCGAGCCGAGCGCGGCCACCGGCAGCGACACGTCCGGCTCGTCCTCGACCGGCTTGCACTCGGCGCCGGTCGGGTCGGCGGTGAGCCGCCAGCGCCCGGCGTTCCACGGGCACACGTCGTCCTCGACCCCGATCACCACGTCCACCGGCGCCGAGTAGGCGCGCGAGGTCAGCGCCTTGTCGACCTCGACCACGCGTACCCACAGCTCGTCCGCCCAGGTCGCGCGGAGCTGGCGCTGGTCGGCGATCAGCGAGATCAGGGGGTCGTCCACCGGCCTGCCGCCCGCCTCGATCTTGGAGACGAGGTCGCGGTCGAGGATGTTGCGCCAGAGCAGGGCGTAGGCCGCCGGGTCGGTCGCCTCCAGCTCCTGCAGCTTCAGCCTCTTGTCCGGTACGCCGTTGGCGTCCCAGGACCCGTTGATCCGGAACAGCGCGTAGCCGCGCACGCCGTCGTCGTCCTCGGCGAGCATCGAGCGCAGCGGCCCGTCGCCGCGCTGGTCGAACTCCTCGTCGGCCAGCACCGCGTCCCAGGTGTGCGACTGGCGGTCATAGCGACCCGGGCGGCGGGTCGCGACGGAGGCGAACACCTGCTCCAGGTCGGCGCGGACGTCGGCGGGCGTGGCCACCCTGAGCCTGAGCGACGGGTCCACGGGGGCGTTCCCGACGAACGCGGAGCCGGCCTTGTTGATGCGGAACGACAGCTCGTGCGAGGCCCTGCCATATCCGTACCGGCCGTAGATGGCCGCCTCGGAGACAGAGAGCGCGGCGACGCTCTCGCCGCGCTCGCGGATGTCGGCGAGTTGCCTGCGCATCAGCGCGGACAGGATGCCGCGGCGGCGGTGCGAGGGGAGCACGCTGACGCTCGTCACGCCCGCGACGGGGAGCCGGCCGCCGGGGACGGTCATGGTGAGGCTCAGGACGGCGGCGGTGCCCACGATGACATCGCCGTCAAAGGCCGCCAGCGTGCGATCGAACTCGGTCTCCGCCTTGAACCGTTCCTGTTGCTGGGGGTGCGGAGTCCAGCCGAACGCTTCTTCGAGGACCGGGAAATAGCCCGGCCACTCGGACTCGTCAATCGGACGGATCGGATACGTCATCTGTCCACGGTAGGAGCGGGCAAAGGGGGACGGCCACCCAATATACGTGCTTAATGATCAAGGCCTTGGTCAAGTGGGCTGCCCAAACACGGGTCAGACCGATACAGTCAGGCCCATCATGAGTACCCGTCCGGCGCCGCTGATCCCGCCACGGGTCCGCGCGGTCTTGGTGCGGGTGCCGTTTCTGGTGGCTGCCGTGCGGTTCGTCCGGCGTGGCCCGCTGGCCCGCGACCGCAACCTGCTCGTCGCGCTGACCACGCTCGCGCTCGTCATCGGGTTCCTGGCGGCGAAGGTTTCGACCGAATTCTTCTCGCCGTCGCTGCTCATCCTGGTCACCCTGATCGGCGGGCTCCAGCTCCGGCTGCGCAGCCTGGTCAAGCTGCTGGTGGGGGTCGGGGCCGCGCTCGGCTACATCGCGATCACGCTGGGCGTGGGCCGCGTCGGGCTGGGGCTCATGGTGACGATCGGGTTCACCACTGTGCTGGCCGTGCTGATGGCGCGCACCAGGGGCAAGCTGGGCGTCCAGGGGCTGCGCGGCGACGCGATGCTGCTGGAGCTGCGCGACCGGCTCAGGAGCCAGGGTGAGCTGCCCGCGCTGCCGAAAGACTGGGGCGGCAAGGTCGTGCTCAAGCAGGCGGGCGGGTCCTCGTTCGGCGGTGACTTCCTGGTCTCCATGCGCGACGGCAACTCCGTGGAGATCGCGCTGGTCGACGTGTCGGGCAAGGGGGTCGACGCGGGCACCAGGGCGCTGCTGCTGTCGGGCACGTTCGGCGGGCTGCTCGGCTCGGTCGAGGACTTCCTGCCCGCGTGCAACACCTACCTGCACCGGCAGCGGGGCGACGAGGGCTTCGTGACCGCGGTGCACGTACGCCTCGACCTCGAGACCGGCGACTACACGATCACCTCGGCCGGTCATCCGCCGGTGGTGAAGTTCGACGCGGGCACCGGAAACTGGCAGGTGGCCACGGCCAAGGGCGTGGTGCTCGGCGTCGTCCCCGACCTGCACTGCGAGCCCGACAGCGGCACCCTGCGCAAGGGTGACGCGCTGCTGCTCTACACCGACGGGCTGATCGAGCAGCCGGGCCGCGACATCGACGCCGGGCTCGACCGGCTGCTCGGGGAGGCGGAGCGGCTGCTGCCGTCCGGTTTCCGCGACGGCGCCAGAGCCCTGGTCAACGCCATGTCCTCGGGCCACAACGACGACTGCGCGCTGGTGCTGATCTGGCGGCCCTAGATCGGTGACGTTTCACACGGGGCGGTCGTGATCGTGCTCACTGGCGGCGTCCTCGCGCTGCTGAGATCCTCTAGGGGTTCGGGCCCGGGGGAGCGGCGCGGCTCCGCCGGACCCGTCTCAGATCCACCCGGAGTCGCTCGCGATGCGTACGGCGTCGAGACGGTTGCGGGCGCCCGTCTTGCACATGATCCGCGACAGATGGTTACGCACAGTGCCCACCGACAGGAAGAGCTGGTCGGCGATCTCCGTGGAACGCGCGCCGCCCGCGGCGATCCGCAGCACGTCGAGCTCCCGGCGGGTCAGCGGGTTCGTCGCGCATTGGAGCGCGGCCACGGCCAGCTCCGCCTCGATGGCCCGGCCGCCCTCCGCGACCTGGCGCACTCCCTCGGCGAGGCGCTCCGGCCCCACGCACAGGCTCATGAACCCCAGCGCGGGCCCCGCCAGCGCCTTGCGCACCTGCCCGGGGTTGGGGCGGGCCGACAGCATCAGCACCCCGCAGCGCGGCGCCAGCTCGGCGAGCTGGACGGCCACCGGCAGCCCCGGCAGGTCGAGGTCGACGACCGCCACGTCGGGCCCGTACGCCAGCGCCGCCCGCACCGCCGCCTCGGGACAGCCGACCTCGGCGACGACGCGCAGATCAGGCTCGGCCTCCAGGGTTGCGAGCAGTCCGCGGCGGACCAAGGGCAGGTGCTCGGCGATCAGAATCTGAATCAAGTCGACCCCCTCCGTCGTCACCCAGAGTGATTGTTTGATAGCGAACTGTCAATCCTCTCTAAAAGGCATGCAAGCCGTGGAGCGGGGGTTGTTCGACTACCCTGGGGCTGTCGGACGGTTCGTCCACCCCTGTCGTCGGCTACGGAGCGCGCATAGATGAACTGGCTCTACATCGTGGGGATCATCCTCTTTCTCCTCGGGCTGATGTTCTCCATCGCGTTGCACGAGATAGGACATCTCGTGCCGGCCAAGATCTTTGGCGTCAAGGTGACCCAGTACATGGTCGGCTTCGGCTCGACCGCCTGGTCACGGCGCAAGGGCGAGACCGAGTACGGCATCAAGTGGATCCCGTTCGGCGGCTACATCCGCATGATCGGCATGCTGCCGCCGCGCCCCGGTGACGACCCGACCAAGCTCAGGAGCGCCTCGACGGGGCCGTTCCAGGGCCTCATCGACTCCGCCCGCGAAGCGGCGCAGGAGGAGGTGCGCCCCGGCGACGAGGACCGGGTCTTCTACCGGAAGAAGTGGTGGCAGAAGGTCATCATCATGTCCGGCGGCCCGGCGATGAACTTCGTGCTCGCGTTCGTCTTCTTCAGCGTCCTGCTGGTCGGCATCGGCCTGCCCACCTTGGCCCCGATCGTGTCGCCCGAGACCGACACATGCGTGATCCCGATCTCGGAGCACCGCAACACGTGCAAGCCCACCGACCAGTCCACCCCGGCCGCCCTGGCAGGCATGAAGGGCGGCGACCGCATGGTCTCCTTCGACGGCCAGAAGATCGGCTCGTGGGACGACGCCACCCGCCTGATCCGCTCTCATGGCGCCGGCCCGGTCGCGCTCGGCATCGTCCGCGACGGCAAGCCCATGACCCTCAACGTCACGCTCATCGCCCAGGACCGGCCCAACCCGCAGGACCCGAAGAAGATCGACAAGAACGTCGGCTTCCTGGGTGTCCGGCCCACGGAGGTCATGCAGCAGCAGAGTATGGGCCAGGTGATCGGCTACATGGGCGGGCTGATGGGCCGGGTGGCGGGCTCGATCGTCAACCTGCCGCAGAAGATGGTCGGCGTCTGGCAGGCGGCCTTCTCCGGCGAGGCGCGCGACCCCGAGGGCCCGGTAGGCGTGGTCGGCGCGGGCCGCCTGGGCGGCGAGATCCTCGCCTCCGACCTGTCCAACACGAACAAGATCGCCTTTTTCGTCAACCTGCTGGCCGGGTTCAACCTGGCGATCGGCATGTTCAACCTCATCCCGCTGCTGCCGCTCGACGGCGGCCACATCGCGGGCGGGCTGTGGGAGGGCATCAAGCGGGCCTACGCCAAGGTCATGCGGCGGCCGGAGCCGGCCTACGTGGACATCGCCAAGGTGCTGCCGCTGACGTACGTGATCGCGTTCGCCATGATGATCATGGCCGGCCTGCTGGTCTACGCCGACCTGGTCAACCCGCTCACGCTGACCGGCTGACGCCCCCGCCATGGACGCCCTGGAACGGCTGCGCGCCCTCTGCCTCGCGCTGCCGGAGGTCACCGAACGGCCCAGCCACGGGGAGCCGACCTGGTTCGTCCGTGGGAAGAAGACGTTCGTGATGTTCGCCGACCACCACCACGACGACCGGCTCGCCTTCTGGTGCGCCGCGCCTCCCGGGACGCAGGGGGAGCTGGTGGCCGAGGACCCGGAGCGCTTCTTCCGCCCGCCGTACGTGGGGCACCGGGGGTGGCTGGGGGTCTACCTGGACGTGGAGGTGGACTGGACGGAGGTCGCGGAGATCGTCGCCGACGCCTACCGCCAGATCGCCCCGAAGTCGCTGATCGCCCACATGCCCTGACCGGCGTGAAACGCCGAAGGCCACCTCCGTGGTGGAGGTGGCCCACACCCGCTTTCCAAATCTGTGGACCTTGGGTCACCGCTGGTCGTAGGGGTGGCGTACAAGGTGATCAGGCAGGAGGGCTGGTGCCGATGTGCCGGAGCCCTCGTTCAGCGTGGGATTACCCGTACCCCGACGAGTTGGCCGGGCACTGATCCACTTTGAGAGCCGTACCGTCATCGTGTCCGGCGCGGGTAGCTTCATGAGAGCGATCATGCCCGTACGTCTCGAAGCCGGGCTGACGGCGTCTGGCTGACCTTCACCTCCGAGGAGGTTCGAGCGCGCTATGGCCGCCGGGCCGGCAAGGAGCCGCTGATCTACGGCCACTTGGCATCGCGTGCACCTGCCTGGTGCCCGCCTGCGGCTCTCGGCGGGAGTGTGTCCCGGGGCCGTGGAGCGGGTCTTCGGCACTTCGTGGGAGCGATAGTCAAGCAGAAGGCCCGCTCCACATCGGAGAGGGCCTTCTGAGCTGGTCGGGGCGACAGGATTTGAACCTGCGACTTCTTGCTCCCAAAGCAAGCGCGCTGCCAAGCTGCGCCACGCCCCGCTTAGCCGAGTGCGCATGCGCTCCGGGACTCCGGTACGCTTACGCCCTAACGACCGGATGAAGTCTAGACCAGAGTTCGACCGGTTCGCGCGGACGTAGCTCAATGGTAGAGCCCTAGTCTTCCAAACTAGCTACGCGGGTTCGATTCCCGTCGTCCGCTCCAAAGACGAAAGGCCAGGTCAGCCCCATGAGGCGACCTGGCCTTCGTGATCTGGACTACTTCTTCTTGATCTTCCGTGCCCGTTGTCTTTTCCCGTGCTCCTTCAGCGCCTTGCCGAGCGCCTGCGCGATGGCCTGGTCACGGTCCTGCGTCGCATGCTGGTAGATCAGCGCCGCTCGCGTGGAGGAGCGCCCCATACGGGTCATCAGTTCGCGGAGGCTCGGTCCGGGGATCTTCGAACTGCCGGTGTCCGTGCGAGACACCTTGGCCGACGTGGACGAGGGCTGGATGTGCAGGTGAAGATCTGAAGCCGTCCCGCCCTTCGCGTCTGTGCCTATCCTTGGGGGATGGTGCCAGAAAGGATCTTCGGAGCTGCGACGCGGCACGACGGCGATCCTGATCGGGTGGCCGTGCTGCTTCCCGGAAGGGGATACGCGCCCGCCCGTCCCCTCCTCCACTTCGCCGGCGCGGTCCTCAGGCGGCACGGCTGGTCCGTGCGGGAGGTCTGGTGGCAGTCTCCGGCGACCCAGGACGCGGGGGAGCTGGCCGGCTGGGTCATGGAGCAGGCCCGGCAGGCCCTCGACGGTGAGCGGGCCGAGCGCCTGCTCCTGGTCGGCAAGTCGCTCGGCACGTTCGCCGCGCCGCTGGCCGCCGAGCGGGGGCTGCCCGCGATCTGGCTCACCCCGCTGCTCAGGCATGAGGCCGTCGTCGAGGCGCTGCGCCGCACCGGGGCGCCCACGCTGCTGGTGGGCGGGAGCGCCGACAAGCTCTGGGACGGGGAGGCCGCGCGTGGGCTGGGCCACCCGTACCTGGAGGTCCCCGGCGCCGATCACGGCTTGGAGGCCTTCGAGGACCCGGTCCGATCGGTCGAGATCCTCAGGGACGTGACCGCGGAGATGGACCGGTTCGTGGCGGGCCTGCGATCGTAGGCATGCGCGCGCGAGCGATCTCCCGGGACGGCCTCGTCGAGGAGCTGGCCGAACGGGTCGCCGGACGGCCGGGGTGGGTGCGGATGGCCGTGGACGGGGCCGCGGCGGCGCGTCCCGGGACGCTGGCGGACGAGCTCGTCGCCCCGCTCCGGTTGCGCGGGCGGCCCGTGCTGCGCGTGTCGGCGGACGACTTCCTGCGGCCCGCGTCCCTGCGGCTGGAGCACGGCAGGACCGATCCGGACGCCTTCTACGAGGACTGGCTCGACGTCAAGGCGCTCCGGAGGGAAGTGCTGGAGCCCTTGGACGAGGGCGGCTCGGGGCGGGTGCTGCCGCGGCTCTGGGACAGCCGCGTCGACCGGGCGTACCGGGTGCCGTACGAGGAGCTGCCCCCGGGCGGCGTGCTGATCGTGGACGGGACGCTGCTGCTGGGACGGGGGCTGGCGTTCGAGGTGAGCGTGCACGTATGGCTTTCGGCGGGGGCGCTGGAGCGCGGGACTCCCGAGGACGAGCGGTGGCGGCTGCCCGCGTACGAGCGGTACGAGCGTGAGGCCCGCCCCCAGCGCTCGGCCGACGTCGTGATCAGGGCCGATCATCCCCGCAGACTCGCCGTCATGACCCGCGACGCGTGATGCTGGAACACGGAACGTGAGCGGCGCAGACTGGGGCGATGATCCCCAGTCACTGGTACAACATCGTTCCCGACCTGCCCGCCCCGCCTCCGCCGCCGCTGCACCCGGCGACGCGCGAGCCCGTGGGGCCCGACGACCTGGCGCCGCTCTTCCCGATGGAGCTGATCGGCCAGGAGGTGAGCGGTGAGCGGTTCGTCCCGATCCCGCAAGAGGTGCTCGACGTCTACCGGCTCTGGCGGCCGACGCCGCTGATCCGGGCGCGCCGGCTCGAGAAGGCCCTCGATACGCCGGCCAGGATCTACTACAAGTACGAGGGGGTCTCGCCCGCCGGGTCGCACAAGGCGAACACGGCCGTACCCCAGGCGTACTACAACGCTCGCGAAGGGGTGCGGCTGCTGACCACCGAGACGGGCGCCGGGCAGTGGGGGTCGGCCCTGGCGTTCGCCTGCTCCCAGTTCGACCTCGAATGCCAGATCTGGATGGTGCGCGCCTCGTACGACCAGAAGCCGTACCGCCGCTCTCTCATGCAGGTGTACGGCGCCACCGTCCACGCCAGCCCGTCACCCGTCACCGGCTCGGGCAGCAAGGTGCTGGCGGACGACCCGGACTCGCCCGGCAGCCTGGGCATCGCGATCAGCGAGGCCGTCGAGGTGGCCGCCGCCACGCCCGACGCCCGGTACGCGCTCGGCTCGGTACTCAACCACGTGCTCCTGCACCAGACCGTGATCGGCGAGGAGGCGCTGGAACAGCTGCCCGAGATGCCGGACCTGGTCATCGGCTGCACCGGCGGCGGCTCGAACTTCGCCGGTCTCACCTTCCCGTTCCTGCGCGAGAAGCTGGCCGGGCGGATACGGACCGTGTTCAGGGCGGTCGAGCCGGCCGCCTGCCCGTCGTTCACGCGCGGCGTGTACGCCTACGACTTCGGCGACACCGCGGGCCTGACGCCGCTGCTCAAGATGCACACGCTGGGGCACGCGTTCATCCCCGACCCGATCCACGCGGGCGGCCTGCGCTACCACGGCATGTCGCCGCTGCTGTCGCACATGTACGAGCTGGGCCTGTTCGAGGCGGTCACCCGCGCCCAGAGCGAGTGTTTCGAGGCGGGTGTCCGCTTTGCCAGGACCGAGGGCATCGTGCCCGCCCCGGAGCCCACGCACGCGCTCGCGGAGACGATCGCCGAGGCCCTGCGGTGCAAGGAGAGCGGTGAGGAGAAGGTGATCCTGACCGCGCTCTGCGGCCACGGCCACTTCGACCTGGGCGCGTACGACCGCTACCTGGCCGGGCACCTGGAGGACTACACGCTGCCGCAGGACCGCATCGAGCAGGCCCTGACCGAGCTGCCGGGCTGAAAGCGGGGTGGCCGCCGAAAGAGGCGGCCACCCGGTCAGCGCGCCGTGGGGCGCTTGCCGTGGTTCGCCTTCTTCTTCTTGCGTGCCTTGCCCTTGCGTGAGCGCCTGGCCATAAGCTCGCCTCCGGTGATCGGGCCGATGATCGGCTACGCCACGAGCCTCCCCGCCCGTGCTGACCAGCGCAAGCGCAGCACGCGAACTAACATTCCCCAACAATTCCGTGTCATAATTTGGTGGAATCTGTTGGAAGGAGCGGGCGTGCTCGCACAGCAGCGTCAGCAGACGATCCTCGAACGCGTGCGCAGCAACGGCGGCGTCCGGGTCGCGGACCTGGTCCGCGAGCTGGGCGTATCCGACATGACCATCCGTCGGGACCTCGAGGTGCTGGCCGAGCGCGGGTTGCTGGAGAAGGTGCACGGCGGCGCCACCGCCCTCGGCCCCGGCTCCACCGAGGAGCCGGGCTTCACCGCCAAGTCGGCCCGCCAGCAGCAGGAGAAGGAGGCCATCGCGCGCCGCGCGGCCGGCCTCGTCCGGCCGGGCACGGCCGTGGCGCTCTCGGCGGGCACCACCACGTGGGCGCTGGCCCGCCACCTGATCGCCGTCCCCGAGCTGACAGTGATCACCAATTCGATCCCCGTCGCCGAGGTCTTCCACCGCAACCCGCGTTCCGACCGCACGGTCGTGCTGACCGGCGGCGTGCGCACGCCGTCCGACGCGCTGGTGGGCCCGGTGGCCGTGGCCGCGATCCGCCGCCTGCACGTGGACACGCTGTTCCTCGGCGTGCACGGGATGAGCGTGCGGGCCGGGTTCACCACCCCCAACCTGCTGGAATCGGAGACCGACAGGGAGCTGGTGGCGGCCGCCAACCGGCTGGTCATCCCCGCCGACCACACGAAGTGGAACACGGTCGGCATCAGCACCATCGCCGAGCTGACCGAGGCCGACGTGGTCGTCAGCGATGCGGGGCTGCCTGAGGACGCACGCATGGAGCTGGCCGAACGGGCCGGAGAACTGATCATCGCGGAGGGCTCGTGAAGCGCACCATCACCCACCTGGCCGACGGTCGTGAGCTGATCTACTTCGATCAGCGGGACGACGCCGACCGGAGCGCGATCGACCGGCGGGTGCTCGACCCCCGGCCGGTGGCCTCCGAGCTGCGTTACGACCCGCTGACCGAGGAGTGGATCGCGATGGCGGGGCACCGGCAGACGCGCACGTTCCAGCCGACCGGTTCGGCGAGCGAGTGCCCGCTGTGCCCGTCGTCGGAAACGCGCTCGTCGGAGATCCCGGCGTACGACTACGACGTGGTGGTGTTCGAGAACCGATTCCCCTCCTTCTCCACCAATTTCGGGACTTATACAGACGCGGGGGGTCTGAGTGAGGTCCGGCCGGGAGTGGGGCGGTGCGAGGTGGTCTGCTTCACCTCTGAGCATTCGTCGTCGTTCTCCCAGCTCTCCGACGGCCAGGTGGAGCTGGTCATGGAGGCGTGGGCCGACCGGACGGCCGAGCTGTCCGGGATCGAGGGCGTGGAGCAGGTGTTCTGCTTCGAGAACCGGGGCGAGGAGATCGGCATCACGCTGGCCCACCCGCACGGCCAGATCTACGCCTACCCGTACGTCACGCCCAGGACCAGGCTCCAGCTCGCCGCCGCCAGGCGCTACTCGAAGGGGAACCTGTTCGCCGACGTGCTGGCCGCCGAGCGGGCCGCGGGGACGCGCGTGGTGGCCTCCAACGAGCTGTGGACGGCGTTCGTGCCGGCCGCCGCGCGGTGGCCGTACGAGGTGCACATCTACCCGCACCGGCAGGTGCCCGATCTGGCCGCGCTGACGGAGGAGGAACGGTCGGCGTTCGCACCCCTGTACACCTCGGTGCTGCGGGCCTTCGATGACCTGTTCGGCGTGGTGATGCCGTACATCTCGGCCTGGCACCAGGCGCCCGTGCGGCAGGACCGCGAGCTCGGCTACCTGCACCTGGAGCTGTTCAGCATCAGGCGGGCGCCGGGCAAGCTCAAGTACCTGGCCGGGTCGGAGTCCGCGATGGGGGCGTTCGTGAACGACGTGCTGCCGGAGGAGGCCGCCCGGATGCTTCGATCACAGGTAGATCACTATTAGATTTCTAATGGGGGTCGCGTTACTCGTGATCTACCACTAACATCCCTTTTGTGCCTGGCCGTAACAGCAGGCACACGCCTAATCCCGGGCGAGTCGCCCGGGAGCCGGGGACCCATCCGCACCTGGGGTGAATCCACTTCGGTGGTAGGGCACGCAGCTCCCAGCCCGAACCCGTCAGCTAACCCGGCCGGCAGAGGGAGAGGAACATCCACGTGGCGGCTCCGTCCCCCGCGACTCTTGCCATCGGCCTCGTCACCGCCGCAGCCGTCGCCCTCCTGCCGGCGACCGCGGCCTCGGCGGCCCCCAAGCCGTCGGAGGCCGCGCTCCGCGCCCAGCTCAAGCAGCTCAACAGCAAGATCGACAAGCTCATCGAGAAGTACAACCTCAAGCGCGTCGAGCTGGCCAAGGCGCAGGCCGCCGCCAAGGCGGCCAAGGAGCGGCTGGCGGCCGCGGAGAAGACGCTGGCCGCCGCCGAGCAGCGGGTCGGCGACCTCGCCAGGATGCGCTACCAGAACCACGACCCGTCGCTGCCCTCCGTCCTGATGGTCCAGAACGGCGGCGGCGCCGCCCTGCTCGAACAGCTGACGGCCGAGCAGCAGGCTCTGGTCCAGGGGGTGGCCAAGGCCCGCGACGACAAGAAGAAGGCCTCCGACGAGGCCGCCGCGCTGGCCACCCAGATCGGCGTGGACGCCAAGGACGTGACCGAACAGCGCTCCGAGGCCGAGGACATCATCGACGACATCAGGAAGAAGCTCCAGGACCTCGTGCCGCTCGGTCCCGGCCGCAAGTCCGACGGGAGCTGGGCACCGGAACTGCCCTCGGGCTCGGACAACATCACGGCCCGTACGCGGCTGATGAAGGCGGAGCTGGCCAAGAACTTCAAGCTGCCGTACACGGTGGGCTGCTTCCGCTCGGGCTCCAGCGGCGAGCACCCGCTCGGGCGCGCCTGCGACTTCATGATGAGCACCGGCGGCACGATGCCCGCGGCCATCAACAACGCCCTGGGCGACCGCATCGCGGACTGGGCGCTCAAGAACAAGGGCAAGCTCGGCGTCAAGTACGTGATCTGGAAGCAGCGCATCAACATGGGCTCGGGCTGGCGGGCCATGTCGGACCGCGGCAGCGTCACCGAGAACCACTACGACCACGTCCACATCTCGATGTACTGAGCTGGATAAGGTCGGACATCATGACTGACACCCGAATCCCGCCCGCTCTCACCGGCGACGAGCGGACCACGCTGAACAACTGGCTCGAATGGCACCGCGGCACCCTCGCCGTCAAATGCGCGGGCCTGTCGGACGATCAGCTGCGCCTGCGCTCCGTCTCACCCTCGACCATGTCCCTGCTCGGCCTGGTCCGGCACATGGCGAACGTCGAACGATCCTGGTTCCGCCGCGTGCTGAACGGCGAGGACCTCCCCAAGCTGTGGGACAAGGACCGCGACAACGACGCCGACTTCAAGGAAGTGGACGCCGCCTCCGTCAAGGAGGCCTTCGTCACGTGGGAAGAGGAGGTCGCCCGCGCCCGCGCCATCTCGGACGCCAGGCCGCTGGACGCCGTCGGTGACCACAGAGGCCAGGAATGCACCCATCGCTGGATCCTCATCCACATGATCGAGGAGTACGCGCGGCACAACGGTCACGCGGATCTGCTGCGCGAGCGCATCGACGGGGTGACCGGAGAGTGACGGGACCGATCAGGGCTCGGTGCGGAACAGCGCCCACACGGCCTTGCCGCCGCGGGCCAGCGGGTCCCAGCCCCAGCACTGGCTGTAGGTCTCGACGATGTAGAGGCCGCGCCCGTTCTCCGAGATGAAGTCCGGCTCCTTGGGGCGCGGCACCTCGTCGCTGGGGTCGGCCACCGCCAGCAGCACGTGCGGCTGTACGCGCATCAGCAAGAGCTCGATCTCCCGCCGTCCCGCCGCGTACATCGCGTAGCGCACCGCGTTGGTCACGAGCTCCGACACCACCAGCGCGGCGTCGTCGCTGAGTTCGTGCAGGCCCCAGCCCTTCAGGGTCGAGCGGGTCACGTCCCTGGCCGTCTTCACGGAGTCGGCCTGAAAGGGCAGCGGGCACGAGGTCGTGTACGGCTTGCCACCCATGAGCAGGTGGTCGAAGCCCACGTCACGGGTGATTTGCAATGCATCGGCAGTGGCCAGAGGATCCTCCACCATGCTGCCGATACCTCCCCGTTCCGCCCGACTTAGTGCATGTTTGGCCCAATATGCACTAAGCCATCATGGGTCACGATCGCTGCACCTGCAAGACCCAAATGCACGTGCACTTGCATTGTGCAGTAGCAAGCGGCGTTTTGGGGCATAACTCTGCTAATCGGACACGGGGTTGAGACCTTGTCATACCCGGCAATGTGGTGTCACTGTGTGTGCGGACCTTGATAGGAGGCAAAGTGACGCAGAACCAGCCGGGTTCCGGACCGACGGCGCTGCGCATCCTCCTGGGCTCCCAGCTGCGCAAGCTCAGGGAAGCGAAGAACGTCACTCGTGAGGAGGCGGGCCACCTCATCCGTGGCTCCGAATCCAAGATCAGCCGCATGGAGCTGGGCCGAGTGGGGTTCAAAGAACGGGACGTGGCGGACCTGCTGACCCTCTACGGGGTCATCGACAAGCAGGCCCGCTCCGCCGTACTCGACCTGGTCGCCACCGCCAACGAGCCTGGTTGGTGGCACCGGTTCAACGATGTCCTGCCCACGTGGTTCCAGGCGTACGTCGGCCTTGAAGAGGCCGCCGCCAGGATCAGGACCTACGAAGTCCAGTTCGTGCCAGGACTGCTGCAGACCAAGGAGTACGCAAGGGCCGTCGTGACCGCCGGATCGGCGGGAATCGGGGCCGAGGAGATCTCCAGAAGAGTGGATCTCCGGCTGGAGCGCCAGCGGATGTTCGACAGGCCGGACGGGCCAGTGTTCTGGGCCGTGATCGACGAGGCCGCCCTACGACGCCCCATCGGCGGCGTCGAGGTGATGCGGGCCCAGATCGAGCACCTCATCGACCTGATGCGCCAGCCCAAAATCACCATTCAGATCATGCCGTTCAGCTTCGGCGGGCACAGCGCGGAAGGCGGGGCGTTCAGCGTCCTGCGCTTCCCCGACACCGATCTGCCCGACGTCGTGTACGTCGAGCAGCTGGCGAGCGCGCTCTACCTCGACAAGCGTGAAGACGTGGACCGATACACCGAGGTGATGGAGCGACTCTGCGCCGTGAGCACCACTCCGGACGAGACGGTCGAGCTGTTGCGGACGATCGCGGACGAGTTCTGACGGACGGTAACGGATGATCGCGGGCGACTTGTGACGGCGCGGACGTCGTTGTTGGGTACGCATCTGCCCTAGACTGGCCATCGGCGTTGGATCCCGCCGTAGCGGAGCATGCCCAACACCGCACATGTGGGCGCGGCGCGTGTGCCGTAACCGATGGACGCGCCCGCGATCACTCGTAGCTTGATCAAGGAGACCATTCCGTGAAGACCGCTGTCGAGGAGCTCAGCCCGACCCGGGTCAAGCTCACTGTCGAGGTGCCGTTCGACGAGCTGCGCCCGAGCATGGATGCGGCGTACAAGAAGGTCGCGCAGCAGGTGCGCGTCCCCGGGTTCCGGCCTGGCAAGGTTCCGGCCCGCATCATCGAGCAGCGCTTCGGCCGGGCGGTAGTGCTGGAGGAGACCCTCAACGACGCGGTGCCCAAGCTGTACGGCAAGGCCGTCGACGAGGTCGACGTGTTCCCGGTCGCGCAGCCCGACATCGAGGTCACGAAGATCGAGGACGGCGAGCAGATCGAGTTCACCGCCGAGGTCGACATCCGGCCCAACTTCGAGGTGCCCGACTACCAGGGCCTCGAGGTCACGGTCGACTCCGCCGAGGTCTCCGACGAGGACGTCGACGCCCAGCTCGACTCCCTGCGCCAGCGTTTCGCCACGCTGACCGGCGTCGAGCGCGCGGCCGCCAACGGCGACTTCGTCGTCATGGACCTGCGCGCCGAGATCGACGGTGACAACATCGAGGAGCAGCAGGCCAGCGAGGTCTCCTACGAGGTCGGCGCCGGCTCCGTGCTCCAGGGCCTCGACGCCGCGCTCGAGGGCATGTCCGCGGGCGAGGAGAAGAGCTTCAAGACCGAGCTCGTCGGCGGCGAGAACGCCGGCGACGAGGCCGACGTGATCATCAACGTCAAGTCGGTCAAGGAGAAGGTCCTGCCCGAGCTCGACGACGAGTTCGCCCAGCTCGCCAGCGAGTTCGACACGCTCGACGAGCTCAAGACCAGCATCCGCGAGCAGGCCCGCCGCAACAAGCTGATCGACCAGGTCGTGCAGTCCCGCGAGAAGGCCCTCGACACGCTGCTGGAGCAGATCGACATCCCGCTCCCGGACAGCGCGCTCAAGGCCGAGGTCGACGCCCGCAAGCACAACCTCGACCACCAGATCGCCGAGAGCGGCCTGAGCCGCGACGCCTTCTTCCGTCTCTACCAGACGACGGAGGAGGAGCGCTTCGCCGAGTTCGACACCAACTCCGCCCGCGCGATCAAGGTCGGCTTCGTGCTCGACAAGATCGTCAAGGCCGAGGAGCTGGGCGTCTCCGAGCAGGAGCTGACCAACTTCGTCGTCCGCCGCGCCATGGAGATGGGCGTGCAGCCCAACGAGCTGGCCAAGCACCTCGCCGACAACGACCAGCTCACGCTGGCCATGGTCGAGATCGTGCGCGACAAGGCCAAGTCGGTGCTCGGCGACGCCGCCAAGGTCGTCGACACCGACGGCAACGAGGTGGACCTCAAGGCGATCTACGCCGAGATCAACGGCCAGGAGGTCGTGGAGGAAGAGGCCGCCGCCGAGGACGAGCCCGCCGGGGAGAAGTCCGAGGCGTAACCGCCTTCCCGCTCTTTCCGAAGCCCCCGAACCGTCCGGTTCGGGGGCTTCGGCCTTTCCGGGGGAGCTGCCGAAGAAGACGTGCAGGCCGTGTAAGGCCCTCAGAAGGCTCGTGGGCACCCGGAGGGCTTCGACGGGCCTCTGGGTGCCGGACCCGCGGCCGGCAGGCCGTGCGTGGCGCTTCAGGGAGCCACGCCGCAGGAGGGCGTGCTGAACCTGCGCCGTCAGCGAACAGTACGGGGACCGGGCATGAGCTGTGCGCGGCGCGCGTTAAGGTCACAAGCAAAGCCAATCGATTACGACGCATCGGAAGGTGACGCTGTGACCAGCCCGCCGACCTTCTATCAGCCTGAGTCGCGAGGCCGTGAGAACGGCTCGTCCTTCCGGCTTGAGGACCAGCTTTACCAGCGCCTGCTGCGTGAGCGCATCATCGTGCTCGGGCAGGAGGTCAACGACGAGATCGCCAACCGCATCTGCGCCGAACTCCTGCTGCTCGCGGCCGACGACCCCGACCGTGACATCACGCTCTACATCAACTCGCCGGGTGGCTCGGTGAGCGCTGGCATGGCCATCTACGACATGATGGAATACGTACCGAACGACGTTTCCACGGTTGTGATGGGCATGGCCGCTTCGATGGGGCAGTTCTTGCTCACCGCGGGCACCAAGGGCAAGCGATACGGCCTGCCCCACGCCCGGGTCATGATGCACCAGCCGTCCGGAGGCATCGGCGGCACCGCGGCCGACATCGCCATCCAGGCCGAGCAGATGCTCTATGTGAAGAAGACACTGGCCGAGCGGATCGCCCACCACACGGGCCAGCCGCTGGAGCAGATCGAGGCCGATTCCGACCGCGACCGCTGGTTCACGGCCGAGGAAGCCAAGGATTACGGCTTCATCGACCACGTGGTCCGCAGTGCGCGGCAGGTGCCCTCACAGGGCCCGGTCTCCTAAGGGGGAGCAGAGAAGTGAACATCCAGAGCCGCTACGTTCTCCCCTCCTTCGTCGAGCGCACGTCATATGGCGTGAAGGAGATGAACCCGTACAACAAGCTCTTCGAGGACCGCATCATCTTCCTCGGAGTGCAGATCGACGACGCGTCGGCCAACGACGTGATGGCCCAGCTGCTGACGCTGGAATCGCTCGACCCCGACCGTGACATCAGCATCTACATCAACTCGCCGGGTGGCTCCTTCACCGCCATGACGGCGATCTACGACACGATGCAGTTCGTCCGGCCGGAGATCCAGACCGTCTGCCTGGGCCAGGCAGCGTCGGCCGCGGCCGTGCTGCTGGCCGGCGGCACCCCGGGCAAGCGATTCGCGCTGCCCAACGCCCGGGTGCTGATCCACCAGCCGTCCACCGAGGGTGGCGGCCAGGGCAGCGACATCGAGATCCAGGCCCGCGAGATCCTTCGCATGCGAAACCTCCTCGAGGACATCGTGGCGAGGCACTCCGGGAAGACCGCCGCCCAAGTCCGCAAGGACATCGAACGCGACAAAATTCTCAACGCGGACGAGGCAAAGGCGTATGGTCTGATCGATGACATCATCCCGTCCAGGAAGAAGCGCGCTCAGGCCGTGGCTTCCTAGACGGGACGTGACGCACCGGAGCGCTGCCCAATAGGGCACGTTCCGGTGCGACTCGCCGCTAGGGGGCTCACTGAGGGCCCAGAAGACGGTAACGTCGAAACCTGAGCGGTTCGGCCAAGTCCGGAGGATGTCCGGAGACACTGCTCTCGCAGGAGCAGGGCGGTCCCACGCAAAGGAGTATCTGGGGTGGCACGCATCGGCGACGGGGGAGACCTGCTGAAGTGCTCTTTCTGTGGAAAGAGTCAGAAGCAAGTCAAGAAGCTCATTGCCGGTCCAGGCGTCTACATCTGCGATGAGTGCATCGATCTCTGCAACGAGATCATCGAGGAGGAGCTCTCGGAGTCCTCCGAGCTCAAGTGGGACAACCTGCCCAAGCCGAGGGAGATCTACGAGTTCCTCGACGCCTATGTCATCGGTCAGGACAAGGCGAAGAAGGCCCTCTCGGTGGCGGTCTACAACCACTACAAGCGGGTGCAGTCGGGTGACCGGGGCAGAGACGACGGCCTCGAGCTGGCCAAGAGCAACATCCTGCTGCTCGGGCCGACAGGTTCGGGCAAGACGCTGCTGGCGCAGACCCTGGCGAAGATGCTCAACGTGCCGTTCGCCATCGCCGACGCCACCGCGCTGACCGAGGCGGGATACGTCGGCGAGGATGTGGAGAACATCCTCCTCAAGCTCATCCAGGCCGCCGACTACGACGTCAAGAAGGCCGAGACCGGCATCATCTACATCGACGAGGTCGACAAGATCGCTCGTAAGAGCGAAAACCCGTCGATCACGCGCGACGTCTCCGGTGAGGGCGTGCAGCAGGCGCTGCTGAAGATCCTGGAGGGCACCACGGCGAGCGTGCCCCCGCAGGGCGGCCGCAAGCACCCGCACCAGGAGTTCATCCAGATCGACACCACCAACGTGCTGTTCATCTGTGGCGGCGCGTTCGCCGGTCTGGAAAAGATCATCGAGTCGCGCATCGGCAAGAAGGGCATCGGCTTCAACGCCATCATCCGCTCGAAGGAAGAGGTCGACACGGCCGACATCTTCGGCGACGTGATGCCCGAGGACCTGCTGAAGTTCGGCATGATCCCCGAGTTCGTCGGGCGTCTGCCCGTCATCACCTCGGTGCACAACCTCGACCGCGAGGCGCTCATCCAGATCCTCACCGAGCCGCGCAACGCGCTGGTCAAGCAGTACCGCAAGCTGCTCGAGCTCGACGGGGTGGAGCTGGAGTTCACCGACGGCGCCCTCGAGGCCATCGCCGACCAGGCCATCCTGCGCGGCACCGGCGCCCGCGGGCTGCGCGCGATCCTGGAGGAAGTGCTCCAGTCGGTGATGTACGAAGTGCCGTCGCGCCAAGACGTGGCCCGCGTCGTCATCACCCGCGAGTCCGTCCTCGAACACGCCATCCCGACGCTCGTACCCCGCGACCAGCTTGCCGCCAAGCAGCAGCGCACGCCGCGGGAAAAGTCGGCCTGATCCCATAAACCACGGCAAGCGCCCCGGCGGAGTCGATCCCTGGGGCGTTTTGCTTTCCCACCTCCCTAGAATTGGTCACCGTGACAACGCCAGAGCTGCCCACCCAGTACACCCCGGCCGACGTCGAGACCCGGAGCTATGAGCGCTGGGTATCCCAGGGGTACTTCACCGCCGACCCGGGCAGCTCGCGCGTGCCGTACAGCATCGTCCTGCCCCCGCCCAACGTGACGGGCGTCCTGCACATCGGCCACGCGCTCGACCACTCCATCCAGGACGCGCTGACGAGGCGAGCCCGCATGCAGGGGCGCGAGACCCTCTGGCTGCCGGGCATGGACCACGCCGGCATCGCCACCCAGAACGTCGTCGAGCGCGAGCTGGCCAAGGAGGGCAAGTCGCGGCACGACCTCGGGCGCGAGGCGTTCGTCGAGCGGGTCTGGGAGTGGAAGGAGGAGTCCGGCGGCCGGATCCTCGGCCAGATGCGCAAGCTCGGCGACGGCGTCGACTGGTCGCGCGAGCGGTTCACGATGGACACCGGGCTCTCCCGGGCCGTGCAGACGATCTTCAAGAAGCTGTACGACGACGGGCTGATCTACCGCGCCGAGCGGATCATCAACTGGTGCCCGCGCTGCCTGACCGCGCTCTCCGACATCGAGGTGGAGCACAGCGAGGACGAGGGCGAGCTGGTCTCGATCCGCTACTCCGACGAGATCGTGGTGGCCACCACGCGTGCCGAGACGATGCTCGGCGACACGGCCGTGGCCGTCCACCCCTCTGACGAACGGTACGCGCACCTGGTCGGCACGATGGTGGAGCTGCCGCTCACCGGGCGCATGATCCCCGTGGTCGCCGACGAGCACGTCGACCCTGCCTTCGGCACCGGCGCGGTCAAGGTGACCCCCGCCCACGACCCCAACGACTTCGAGATCGGACGGCGTCACTCCCTGCCGTCGATCACCGTCATGGACGAGCGCGGTGTCATCACCGCGCACGGGCCCTTCCTGGGGCTCGACCGCTTCGAGGCCAGGCCCGCCGTCGTCGCCGCGCTGCGCGCCGAGGGCCGCATCGTCGCCGAGAAGCGCCCCTATCTCCACTCGGTCGGCCACTGCTCGCGCTGCAAGACCGTGGTCGAGCCCAGGCTGTCGCTGCAGTGGTTCGTCAACGTCGGGCCGCTGGCCAAGGAGGCGGGCGACGCCGTCCGCGACGGCCGCACCCGCATCCACCCGCCGGAGCTGGCCAAGCGCTACTTCGACTGGGTCGACGACATGCACGACTGGTGCATCTCCCGGCAGCTCTGGTGGGGGCACCGCATTCCGGTCTGGTACGGGCCGGACGGCGAGGTCGTGTGCGTGGGCCCCGACGAGGAGCCGCCCGCCGGCTACACGCAGGACTCCGACGTCCTCGACACGTGGTTCTCCTCGGCGCTGTGGCCGTTCTCGACGCTCGGCTGGCCGGACACGACGCCCGAGCTGCAGCGCTTCTACCCGACCTCCGTGCTGGTCACCGGATACGACATCCTGTTCTTCTGGGTGGCCAGGATGATGATGTTCGGGCTCTACGCCATGGACGGCGAGCCGCCGTTCCGCGTGGTCGCGCTGCACGGCATGGTCCGCGACCAGTACGGCAAGAAGATGTCCAAGTCGTTCGGCAACGTGGTCGATCCGCTCGACTGGATCGAACGCTTCGGCGCCGACGCCACCCGCTTCACCCTGCTGCGCGGGGCCAACCCCGGCGCCGACGTCGCGGTGAGCGAGGAGTGGGCGGCCGGGTCCCGTAACTTCTGCAACAAGATCTGGAACGCCACCAGGTTCGCCCTGATGAACGGCGCGGCCGTGGGATCGCTGGAAGGGGCCGAGCTGACGGGGGCCGACCGGTGGATCCTGTCGCGCCTGCAGTCCGTGGTGGCGACCGCCGACGCGGCCTTCGAGGACTACGAGTTCGCCAAGGCGTCCGACCTGCTCTACCACTTCGCGTGGGACGAGGTCTGCGACTGGTACCTGGAGCTGGCCAAGATCCAGCTCGGCGAAGGGCTCGAACACACTCGGCTGGTGCTCGGCCACGTGCTCGACGCGTTGCTGCGGCTGATGCATCCGCTCGTGCCGTTCGTGACCGAGGAGCTCTGGCGGGCCGTGACGGGCGGGGAGTCGATCGTGGCGGCCCCGTGGCCGGAGGTCGACACCCGCTTCACCGACGCCTCGGCAGAGGCGGAGATCGGGGCGTTGCAGGAGCTGGTGACGGAGGTCCGCAGGTTCCGCTCGGATCAAGGGCTCAAGCCGGGCCAGAAGGTCGCAGCCCGGCTCGGGCTGGCGGGCACTGCGCTCGTCAGCCAGGAGAGCGCGATCCGGTCGCTGCTGCGCCTCACGGAGCCGGCGGAGTCGTTCAGCGCCACGGCGAGCTTCACGGTGGGCGGGGTGACCGTGGAGATCGACACCGCGGGCGCCATCGACGTCGTGGCCGAGCGCAAGCGCCTGGAGAAGGACCTGGCGGTCGCCCGCAAGGAGGCCGCGCAGGTGGCCGCCAAGCTGGGCAACGAGCAGTTCATGGCCAAGGCGCCGGAAGACGTGGTCACCAAGGTCAGGAGCCGTGCCGAGCAGGCCGCCGCGGACATCGCGCGCCTCGAGACACAGCTCGCCGGGCTCGGGGTTTGAACCATACGAACGCGGGGAAGGTCCATTCGTTACCTAAGATGGACCTTCGACGCCGTCGGGGCTGCTACAGTTTTCAACGTAGGGCGGTTGCCCTGACACCCCTTCTGATCTACCCCCGGTTTTCGGGCGGTTCCAGCCGCACGGTTGGACAAGCGCCGAAAGTTGGAGTAAGTTAGCAGGGTTGCCTCGAAGAGAGGCAAGTCCGGAAGCTACCGGATCGGGCGGTTTGACAAGGATCGTCCGGATCTGCTAGACTGAAGGAAATGAAATGTGCGCCTCCGCACTAGGGTCTAACCAAGATCTTGGTGGGGATATACGCGTCCGTTTCTTGAGAACTCAACAGTGTGTTAAAAGCCAGTGCATGAGATACACATGCATATCCCCGTCATTAATTGACGGAAATTGCTTG
>NZ_JBSGFQ010000159.1:0-23241 GCF_053603495.1 Nonomuraea sp. NPDC004186
TGCCTCAAACGAGCCCTTTCCCGACAACTGTTCAAGCTCCTCGAACGCGCACCAAAACCCCTTCATGCAACCACTTGACAGATATAGCAGCCTCGAAAAGTCCCGCGTCTTCACCGCGCTCGCGGAGTTCATCCGCGAGCTCATCGTCGCAGGCACCCGCGAGAGCTTGGACGCCGCGCGCCGGCGGGTCCCACGGGCGGCAGCAGCAGGCCTCGTGTCACGGCCGCGTGGCGGCGAAACAAACATGTAACATTTAATCGCGTCGACCTTCCGAAGGTTACTCCAGGACCACCCTTCCGCCCGTCTGAAATCTTTCGATGGGCATCGGTGATACTTCGACGGACAGCAATCTCTTACCATCGTGAAATTGACTGGTTCTGTCATCGCACTTACGGTGACGCCTGCCTGGTCGGAAAGGTGGCGACACTCGTCACCGCAGCGCGGAGGGTCGATTAATGTTCGACCTCCGCGCTTTCTGCCCATTTATTGCCCCCTTGTCGGATGGACGAGATCGCCGACCGTGCTTATGGTGTTGATCGTCACCGATATAGCCCGCTCCGGCGGGTAAGAATGGGAGTGCAGATGGCGACCGATGAACCGCTCCGCCTCGATCTGGACACGCTCGACGTGATGACGGTCGAGCTCCCCGGCGAGGATCTCGTGAAGGCCCTGGGCATGGGTCTCGGCAACACCGAAGTGGGTGCCTCGGGCATTGCGCGCACGAGCTGGCTCATTTAAGCCTCCCCGGACATGGTCTCGACGCGTCGTGGCCTGCCGGGACGCGTCGAGATCGACGCGGCTCGCCGCACGGTGGACGCGACCGTGGTTGCCAGGGTCGCCGCGCTACCGGTGACGGCGCTCGCGGAGCTGAGGTGCACGGCCACGTGGCGGAGCGTCCAGGAGATCCTCGCGGCCCGTGGCCGGCTGGCCGTCGAGGGCCGGCGGCTCGCGGACGAACTGGAGCCGGTGATCGGAGCGGTCGGGCCCGGCCCGGCGCGACCGGCGCTGGTGGCCCTGCGGCGGGCGCTGTACAACGCGAGGCGACCGGCGGGCCGTGCCTGGCCGGTGGAGATCGGTTCCGGCCTCGGTCCGCGCGTCGCGGCCTGGCTCACGGACCTCGATCGGCATGACGCGCTCGTCCGACAGCTGCCGGACCTGCTCGATCAGGAGTGCCGGGGCACCTACGAAGTGCTGCGCCGGTGGGTCGGCACCGACGCCTTCGGCTACGGCGTGCTCCAGGCGGGACCGGCGATGTCCGCCGCGCTGCGCCAGTGGCTGGCCTCGCCGCCCGGCAGCGTCCCGCCGCGCCAGGTCGCGCTCCGGCTCACCAGGTACCTGGCCCGCGTCGTGGCGAAGACCAGCCCGCACGCCACCTTCATGATGTCGGCTCTGGGGCAGTGGAGCGACGACGGCGAGCCGGTCCGCTGGGACGGGCCATGGGCGTGGCGGAGCGCTGTCGAGCCGAACGTGCCCCTGCTGCTCCGGCTGCTCACCGACCTGGCCCGCGCCGACGGCGGGCTCGCCGCCCTCTTCGAGGTCAGGCCCAACCCGAGCCTCGAGGAGGACGACGGCCGCCTGTGGTACGTGACCGGCCAGGAGGACGCGTACAGCGGCATCGCCGCGTCCCAGCCGCTCCGGCGGCTGCTGCGCCCGCCGTACGACGACCTCCGTACCCAGGCCGGCGGCGCGCTCGGCCGGCTGGTCGACCTGGGAGTGCTGGAACTCCACCCCCCGGTCGCCGACCAGGCCGCCGCGCACCTCGCCGACCTGACCGATCGGCTCGGCACGCATCCGGCGGGCAAGGCGCTGGCCGCCGTACAGGAAGTGCTCGCTCGTTACCCGGAGGCGGCCGGCGTGTCTGAACGTGAGGCGCTGCAGCGGAAGGTACGGTCCGCGTTCGCCGAACTTGCCGGAGACGATACCGATCGCCTGCCGGACCGCAACCTTTTCCACGAGAACGCCGTGGTCACCGCACCCGGCCCGCGGCTGGGCCTGGCCGCCTGGCGTCCCGCCCTGGGCGACCTGCACGCGATCGTCGACTTCGCGGCGGTCTTCGATCGTGATGGCGTCGCCCGGCTGCTCGCCGCCGACCTGTTCGCGGAGTGGTTCGGCGCCGGCGCGCAGGTGTCGTTCGGGCGGTTCCACCGAATGCTCGCGCAGCGAACCCATCCGGCCGCACCCGGCACCCCGGCCGGTGAGCTGCACGCGCTCATGTACCCGTGGCAGGAGCGACACCCGCCCGGCCGGACGCCCGCCGTGCCCCGGCTCGACGAGCTTCGAGACGCCAGGACGGCGGCGCTGGCCGCAGTGCGCGAGCTGCTGCCCGAGACCCCGGACGCGCTTACCATCGACCCGATGGTGCTGGCCGGTCTCGCCACCGACCGCCCCGAGTTCGTCCGTCCGGTGGGGTCGCTGTCCTGCTTCGTGCAGACGATCAGCTCGCCGGACGGCACGCCGGTGCGGCTGGTGCTCAACGGTCTTGGCCCGGGGCACGGCGCGATGCGCAGCCGCGTGCACCGCCTGCTGCGGGTCGCCGGAGTTCCTGCCGGCGAGAACCGCCTGCTCGGGACGGAACGCGGCATGCCGGTGGAGATCACCGGGCTGTTCGGCGGCAACGTCAACCTGCGTTCCCCGGTGGCGGCCCAGGAGATCGGCTATCCGGGCGTGGTCCCGAGCGGCCCGGCCACGTTCGACCTGCGGGACCTGGCCGTCCGGCACGAGTCCGGCGCCGGCGGCCTCGTTCTGGTGCACGCCGGGCACGGCACCCGGCTCCGGCCGGTGTACACCGGGATGGTCGCGCCCATGCTGCTGCCGCGTACGGCCCGCCTCTTGCTCCAGCTCTTCGGCGACATGCCCAGCCCGGTGATGGAGCTGGCGTCGGTCTTCTCCCGTCCGCCGGAGTCGGTGCCGGCCCGTGTCGAGCGTACGGCCCGGGTGTCGGTCGGGCGGGTCACCGTAGCCCGTGCCGCCTGGTATGTCCCGGTGCGCGAAATCCCGCGCCGGGGCAAGAACTCCGCTGCAGCGCACCTGCTCGCGCTCGCGGCCTGGTTCGCCGAGCACTCTCTGCCGGAACGTTGTTTCGTCTCCTCGGGCGATCCCGGCGCGCCGGTCCGCGAAAGGCTGCACATGGTGCGGCTCGCCAAACCGACCTATCTCGATCTGGCCGACCCCGCGCTGGTCACGCTGTTCGACCGAGGGCTGGACACGAGCGGATCGGTGGTCGTCTTTCGTGAGCTGCTCCCGGACTTCGAGGCGGCGCTCGACCTGGAAGGAGACGGCGGCCACCCTGACCGCCGCCGCCACGTGACCGAGTACGTGGTCGAGGTAGGCCATGCCTGACCGCTGGATCTCGCTGCACGCCTTCCACCAGGCCGGCACCGACCTGCTGCTCGGCACGGCCGTCGACGGCCTGGTGCGGGAGCTGGACGGACGGCTCGACCGGTTCTTCTTCCTGCGGTACTGGGAGGGCGGCCCGCATCTGCGGCTCCGCCTTCTGCCGCGCGTCCCCGACGACGCGGTGATGATCGAGAAGCGCGCCACAGCCGTGCTGAAAGAGCACCTCGCGGCGTATCCGACGACGGTCGCGTGGGACCGCGAGCACTACGCGCTGCTCGCCCAGGAGTTCGCCCGGCAGGAGGGCCTGGTCGCCTACGACCACCGGCTGCGGCCCGACGACCACGTGGAGGCCGTCGCCTACCGGCCCGAGTACGCGACGTTCGGCGGGCCGCAGGCGGTCGCCGCCGTCGAGCGGCACTTCACCGACTCCAGCCGGATCGCGCTGGCGATCCTGCGCGGCGAGCACGACCACCGGCGGCGGCTGGGCCACGCCCTCGCCGCGATGATGCTCGCCCTCCTGGCCTGGGAACCCGACCCCCGCCGCCTGGGCCCCCTGCTGGCCCGGGAACGTGACCGCTGGGATCCGGCACCGGCCCGCGCCCGGCAGGTGGAGATCTTCACGAAACAGCGCGAAGCCCTCACCGCACAGGCCGAACGGTGCCGGCTCATCGCCGCCCGCACCGCCTCGTCCGAGAGCCACGCCCCTGCTCCCTCCGCCGAGGCGCCGCCCCCGGGCGGTGTCCTCGAGGCGGGCGACGCTCACGACTCGCTCGGCGCATGGTGGCGCTCGATCGACACCCTGCACCGGCGCCTTGTCGCGCTCCAGCGGGCCGGAGGCTTCTATCCGGTCCGCAGGGAGAGGGCATCGCGCCCCTCTGGCCGCCCTCGCATTCCTGACGCCCCTGGCCCCGTGGGCGTCGACACCTCATTGGATGCGGAACGCCACGACGTCCTGATCGTGCTGAACCGGTGCGTCCACCTGTTCTGCAACCGGCTCGGCCTGTCGATCGTCGAAGAAGCGCACCTGCGCTACCTGACCGCCGTCACCCTGGACGGGCTGGCGCAGAAAGAGGGAACCTCGTGAGCAACCTCCCCTGGCACAGCATCCAGATCCGCTACTACGACCAGGACAAGGACGGACTGATCCTGGACTGCGTCCGCCCGCTGCTCGAGCACCTGGACGGCCTCTTACAGCAGCCGTACCTCGTCCGCCACTGGCGCCAGGGGCCGCACCTGCGGCTCAACTTCCGCGCGACCCTGCAGGACTGGGAACGCGAGATCCTTCCCGTCGCGACCGAAACGATCACCAGATATCTGCGCGAGCACCCGTCCACCACCCGTCTCGACGAGCACGAGCAACTCGCCGCCCACCGCCTGCTGGTCGTACTCGAGCACGAGACCGGCCCGCTGCAGCCCTGGTACCCGGACAACTCCCTGCAGACCGAGCCGTACGACGACCGGCTGCGCGTCTTCGGCGGCCAGCCGCTGGCGAACCTGATCGACGCGGCCGCCGCGGAGAGCACCCGGCTCGCCTTCGGCACGCTGGACAAGGTCCGCCGGGGCGAGCTCGCGCTGTTCGCGGTCGCCATCGACCTCATGACCGCCCTGGCGCACGTGAGCGTCCCGCCGATCGGCCGCGGCTACATGTCCTACCGCTCGCACGCCGCAGCGGCCGCCTCGTCCTGCGAGAACCGGGACGCGCTCACGGCCGCGTTCGAAGCCAGGTATCGCAAGAACGCCAGGGAAATGCGCGCGACGGTGGTCGACCTGGTCGCGTCGATCGACGCGGGCGACCCGGCGCCGCACGTACGCGACTGGATCGCCTTCACCCACCGCCAGAAGGAGATCGCTCTCCCGCTGCTGGCCCGCAAGGAGATCGACCTGGACGTCCCCGACCAGCCGGTGGCCGACCGCCGCCACCCGGTCGACTATTTCGACGTGCTCATGTCAACCGACCGGTACCGCACCGAGATCCTCGAATCGGACTGGTTCCTCGCCCACCGCCTCGTGGTCAACATGCTCTACGCGCACCTGGCCAGGCTCGGCATCACCCCGATCCAGCGGTACCTGTTCTGCTATCTGATCGCCTCCGCGGTGGAGGAGGAGTATGGCGTCTCCCCTCTGGAGAAGGCCCGCGATTACCTGCTCAGCGGCTGAATCGCCTTCGGCACATCCGAACGGAAGGTCACGGTAAGCCGCTCGACTCTGCTCTGTTGACGGGACTTCTCGTTCCGACGCTCGTCCAACTGGGCGTACAGCTGAGTGGTCTCGGTGGAGGCGTGGCCGAGGCGGCCTCGATGGAGACACCGGCGTTGATGAGCTCGGCGGCGTGGGCGACGGTGTCGATCCGATCCATCGGGTCGGCCTGCAGCAGGTCGTGGCGGACCGCCCACTTGCAGAAGGAGGCGACGACGGCGCGCTTGCGCTTGCGGCTGGACGGCGATAGGTCGGCGAGCTCGGCCAGGTAGGCGCGGATCGGCGTCGCGGTCAGCGCGGCGACCTCCTCGCCGTGGTGGGCGGCGAAGGCGATCAGGTCGCCGCGGTAGGCGCGCCGGGTGCGCGCGGAGGCGCCGGCGTTGGCCAGGTCGGCGAGGAGTCGTCGAGATGGCGGGAGAGCGGGTGGGCGCGGCCGAGTTGCTCGGCGATGACCGGATCCACCGTGTCGGCCTCCACCATCGGCCGGGTTGTCAAATAACCTGGAAACGAAGCGTCCCCACCGAACGGCGGTCGTTCCCGCTCGCGCTACGCCCGTGATCGCTGTCTGTTGACCTACACCCGTTGGCATGGGGAGATTTTAAAGGGGTTATTCCACTACTGGACAAATTCCGCTCGCTATGGCGTTGCACCGATGAGCATGGAGACATCTATCTCATTGTGCGGAGCACCATTTTATGTCCTCCCCGTCGCTAACCCCACTGACCTGGGACGCGACATCTCGGAAGCAGTTTTTTCGGCTTTTCGAGCACCTGCGGCAGGCCATTAAGGTGCACATTCATGGAATCGACTTTCCGATCGGCCGAAGAACTCGCGGCCGCCATGAGTGCCGGTGAAGCGACCTCGGCGGAACCGACCGACGAGGCGATCGCCCGCATCGAGCGGGACGACAAGGTGATCAACGCGATCTGTGTGCGGGTGTCCGTTGTGGGCGATCGCTCCCAGCGGCCCGTAGCTGCCAGGGGTGCAGGTCGGTGCGCCAGAACCGCTGGTCGTCCAGGTCGGAGAAGCGGGCGCGAACCAGTGGCCGAGCATCGAGAAGACCCGCACACCATTGACCGCGTTCAAAAGCGTGAGACCAGTAATCAACTGCTTGAGGAGAGATTCGCGTGAAAGCGTTGCTCACCCTGACCTGCGCAGGTCAGTTCATGGTGCTGCTCGACAACACGATCGTCGGCGCCGCCCTGCCCGACATGCAGCAGCGGCTCCACACCGGGCTGACCGGCCTGCAGTGGATCGTCGACGCCTACGTGCTGCTGGTGGCCATGCTGCTGCTGTCGGGAGGCGTCTTCGCCGACCGGTTCGGCCGCAGGAGGGTGTTCCTGGCCGGGGTGGTGGTGTTCACGGCCGCGTCGGTGGTGTGTTCGCTCGCGCCCTCGATCGGCTGGCTGATCGCCGGGCGGGTGCTGCAGGGCGTCGGGGCCGCGGCGCTGAGCCCCGCCTCACTAGCGCTGCTCGCCGCCGCGTACCCCGCCCCGAGGGAGCGCGTCAGAGCGATCGGGTTGTGGGCCGGGTTCAGCGGCATCGGCCTGGCCGCCGGACCACTGGCGGGCGGGATCCTGGTGGAGTCCTTCGGCTGGCCCGCCATCTTCCTGGTCAACGTGCCCATCGGGGCGGTCCTGCTGCTGGCCGGGCTGCGCGTGCTGGGCGAGTCCCGCAACCCGAGCGCACCGCCGATCGACGTCCCCGGCACGGTCCTGTCCGTCGCGGGCGTGGGCGCTGTGACCTACGGCCTGATCGAGGGCGGTTCCCGAGGCTGGACCTCGCCGGTGATCCTGGGCAGCTTCGCCGCCGGACTGGTGCTCCTGGCCGCGTTCGTCGTGGTCGAGGGTCGTGTGTCGACGCCGATGCTGCCGCTCCGGCTGTTCCACCAGCGGCTGTTCACGGTGTCCAACACGGCGATGGTCGTGGTCGGGTTCGCGCTGATGGGGTCGACGTTCTTCTTCTCCCAGTTCTTCGTCTCCGTCCAAGGCACTTCGATCCTGGTCGCCGGGCTGCGGACCCTGCCCACCTCGCTGGCCATGGTGATCGTCAGCCCGTACGCGGGCCGGTTCGCGGCCAGGTACGGCTTCCGCGTCGTCGTCAGCATCGGCCTGGCACTGGCCGGGCTGGGGCTGCTGGCGCTGGGCTTCGTCCACGCCGATACCGGCTACGGGAACGTGTGGTGGCGGCTGGCGGTCGTCGGCATCGGGTTCGCTCTCACCATGTCGCCGCTGACCGGGGCCGCCATCCAGGCGGTCAGCCCGCAGGAAGGCGGCCTCGCCTCGGGCGTCAGCAGCACCACCCGGCAGATCGGCGCGGTGCTCGGCGTGGCGGTGCTCGGGGCGATCGTTCACACGCGGGAGTCCGGCGGAGCCTCCTTCGAGTCCGGCCTCAACAGCGCCTTCCTCGCGGCAGGTGCCGTGACGCTGGCCTGCGCCGTGTTCACCGGCCTGTGGCTGACCGCGGCCCGGACGCCGAGGGACGTCCGGGCCGAACAGCCAGGAGGCCGAGCAGTCAGTGAGCCGCCGCTGACAACTCCTCCCAGTCGGCCCACGTCTTGAGCCGCTCGACGTAGGCCTGCTGGGTCATCCGCAGCCCTTCGGTGCCGAAGAACACCTGCAGCGGCGAGCGAGCCGCCGGTTATGGGGCGAAGAGGACTTGGGACTCGAGGTCGAGTCGGGTGGTGGGGTTGGCGGCCGGCAGGGTCAGGTTGAGGATCCAGTTGCCGAACCGGCGGATGACGTGGGCGATGCAGGGCGAGACGGTGGCCAGCAACCCGTCGTACGCGCTGCGCCGGGTGATGGGGTCGACCAGCAGCAGCCGGGCAGATCGCACTCGGCGCGAACCAGCTCCTCCAGCGCCACATTGATCAAGTCAGCGGGGTTGTCCTTGGCCTGGACCGCCTTGCGGATCGCCTCATCGGCCACCCCCCGGACCAGGGCCGCATCATAGGTGCCCCCATCCGCTGGCGCACGAACGACCGATGCCGCTTGGCCGACCGCTCCGCGGCATCCTCCAGCACCACCCCTCCGGCAGGCCGATCATCTCTCGGATGTGCTCGAAGAGCACCGCGGGGACGTCCTTGAGCTTCGGGAAATATCCCAACCGCCGACAGGCCTTCAACCACACCGGTGACGCCGGCAGATGCTGATCATCCTGCGTCTTGCCGCGCGTCCACTCCACCTCGGCCTCCGACGGAGTGAACACCTCCGCCAGCTCCCGCGCAAACCTCGGGTACGCCGTCCGATCGATCGGCGCCACCCAAACCCCCCGAAACCATCACTAACCAGCGTGAAGTCAGGAGTTTGGCGACCGGCGATCAAAAGCGCGGCCCGTTTCCGCCGTATTCCCGTGGCACCCGTAGCGATCTGGGTAGCAGCCCTTAGGACCGGAGGTCGTTGGACAGGTTGATCCGGATCTCCGTGTTGCGGTATCCGGCGCGCCCGAACGCGGCCGCCATCGGCGCATTGCCCACGTCGGTGGTGGCGGTGATGCGAAGCTCTCCGTTGGCCGCGTGGATGCGGGTGATCTCGGCGAGTATCTCGTCCACGTAGCCGCGCCCCCGGAACTCCGGGACCACCCCGAGATACCCGACGTTCACGTTGTACGGCGTTGCTGAGGGGATCGCCATTCCCGCCACCTCGCCCTCGTGCGTATAGGCGATCCGCCACCACTCCCGCTTGCCCGGCGCCCTGAGATAGAAGTCCATTTCTTCGCGCGCGGTCGCGTCCACGCCCTTGGCTGCCAGGTTCGCACGAGTCTGGGCGTCCAGGCTGCCGTCGGCGATTCTCGTGAATACCGTCAGGAACTCCTCGTCGGAAGCCTCGGCGAACCGCAGCACGCCGGTCACCGGGGGCACCCCGTCGGCGGGTGCCCACTCGAACTGCAGCCGCTCCACTTCCCGGGTGAGGCCGGCCGCGTGTGCTGCCGCCCGCCGCCATTCCACGGCCATCGAGGTGGCCGGATCGTCGCGCCAGCCGCCGGCTGCCTTGATCGCGTACTGCACCGGCTGCGGGAATCCGGTCAGCGCGGCCCTGATCAGCTCGGCGGCGATGGCGGCGCGGTCGCCCATGGCGGGATCCACGTCGAGGCAGTCGAGCGCTACCGGGTGCGCACTGTCCTTCGGCCCCCACCACAGCGCCCGTCCCACGACCTGGTCGTCAACCTCGGCGATCCACGTCCATTCCGGCCGGTACATGTTCTCGGCCAGATCTGCGAGGTAACGGTCGGCGGGGATCCAGCCGACGGGCTCGGCCACGCTCCACCTGGTCACGTGGTCGAGGTCGGCCGGAACGGTAGGGCGGTAGGAGATCATCTGCATAAACTAAAGTCCTTTTGTCATCATTTGAGCCAAATATTCGGCCGTTCCTTGAAGCCCGGCGCCGCCCCGCTCAGGGGCGGCGCCCATGCCCTGGGCAGGGCGATCATGTCGCCGTATGCGCGAGGATCGCCGTCGCCAGTTCCTCGTGCACCTCCACCGGCAGCGTATGCCCCATCCCCTCCACCATCATCAGCCGCGCCCCTGGGATCCGCTCCGCGATGAGCGCGCTGTGACCGGGTTTGGCGGGCTCGCAGGTGCCCTCGACGGCCAGGGTCGGCGCCTTGATCTGGTCCAGGACGCCCACCGGCTCGAAGTCCGGGTTCGCCGCCGCGGCCCGGCGGTGATTGGCCACGGCGGACAGATCGCGGGCCCGGTCGTAGATGTGTTCTTGCAGCAGGCGGGCGGCGTCCTCGTCGAAGGGCAACCCCATCCCGTGCAGGACGCGCTGCTCGGCGATCATGAGGTCGATCTGCTCGCGCCGACCGGCGGGCGGCGGGCTCGTGACCAGCGCACGGAAGAACTCGACGAACTCCGGCGCCGGCGGTGGCAGGCTGCCTTCGGGCTGCGGCTCGCCCATCAAGGCCCGCATGATCACCGCGCCTTCAGCGCCGCCGAGCGGCGAAGAGCCGATGACGGTGAGTGTGCGCACCCGCTCCGGCCGCTCCACCGCGATCAGCTGGCCGAGCAGCCCGCCCGCCGAGTGGCAGACCAGATGAGCGCTGTCCAGGCCATGCGCGTCCATCACCCGCAGTACGTCGTTCTTGATGTCGTCCCATGTATAAGGCTCCTTGTCGAAGTCGATGGTGTCCGAGCGGCCGGTGTCGCGGTGGTCGTATCGGATCACGCGCCGGCCACCGGCCGTCAGCCTGCCGATAAACGCGTCCGGCCACAGGACGCCCTGCGACATCGAACCCATGATCAGCAGGATCGGCGCGTCCGTGGCGGCGCCGAACTCTTCGCTCCAGATGTTGTTCTCAGGCATGTTCAAAGCATGTCCTGTCCCGCTACGGGTGCCTTCTGTAGAACTACTAGGGACGTCAGTTCAGTACGGATGCCGACGCCTACCTTCGGATAGATCCTGTTGAGGTGATACTCGACCGACCGCCAACGGGACAGAATCCAAGGTCTGTCTGGTCAGTGCTCCTGCGCGGCCCGTACTCGGGCGCTTATGTCCGAGCTGTGTACGCTCGCGTCTCCCCCGAGGCCCTGGCCCGCTGGCAGCAGGGCCGCGACCCCGCCGCGCGCCGCCGCTGACGGGGCGCAGGGCGAGCCCAACCCTGCACAAGGGTGTCAGAACTCCTCATTTCTGCGAGCACGACCCCACGAGCCGAAAAGATGTTCTGGGAGCGAGGTAGTCACATGTCGTCAGCGGCCAGAACCCGAGGTCTGGCCGCTGACGCGATCCCCTAACGGTCGCTGATCATCATTGACGGTTAGGCCCTGCTGGTCTTTGCCCGATCACGATGACTTTCGTGCAGGAGCGACCGCAGTTCGGCGGTGTCGATGATGTGGGCCAGTCTCGGGAAAACGCTGGTCATCAGGGTCTGGTGGACTTGTGGGTCCGGGTCGGTGACGCCGTCGGAGAGGACGTAGAGCCGGTAGTCGCGGTCGGCGGCATCAGCGACGGTGGACAGTACGACGCCGCTGGTGGTGATGCCGGCGATGACCAGGGTGGTGATTCCGCGATCCCGCAGTTGCCGGTCTAGGTCTGTCGTAGACAGCGCGCCGTAGCGGGTCTTGCGGACGGTGATGTCGCCGGGCTCCGGGGCAAGCTGATCGTGAAAGGCGCTGTCGGGCTCCTCGTGGTGCATGAGGTGCTGCTGGCCGAGGAAAGAGAAGGTCTTGTTGGCCGGTGGGATCGCCGCCCAGTCGGCTTCGGTGAATCCGACCCGCACGTAGGCGATGGCGGCGCCGTGCGCTCGCATGTCGGCGATGGCACCGGCCACTCGTGACAGCAGCGCTTCCGGGTTGGCCAGGCCGGGGAGCGAGGCCAGGATTCCCTGCTGGTAATCCATGATGAGCAGTGCGGCCGTCCGGGGGTCCAGCGCCGGGGGTGTGACGGTCATTTTTCTCTCCTTGGGTGATGAGGGGTGCCCTGGCACGCGGGATCGCGTGCCGGGGCCGACTACACGTTGGGCACGTGAGCCACGATGTGCCGCGCCGCGACCCCGTCGGCCACGGCGTGAAGGCCGTCACGCTCATCTCCGAGCTGTACGCGGAGGGGCGAACCGCTCCGAAGGGGCCGTGGCCCGATCGCGGTGACGGCTGTGGCGGCCCGTTAGGTGCGACTGGGTGTCGGCTTCGGCTCGGCGAGTGGCGCCGCGGCGCGCCGGGGAAGCAGCAGCGGGGTCGTCAGCAGGAGTACGCCGGCCAGGCCGATGGCCGTGCGCGGGCCGAGCAGGCCGCCCAGCACGCCCCAGGCGGCCGTCAGGAGCGCGGTCGAGGCCTTGGTCGTCACCGTCCAGGCGGACAGCGTGCGGGTGATCCGGTCGGGCGCGGTGCGATCGAGGCGGTAGGTTGCGTAGACGGGATTGAAAACCCCGCAGCAGAAGATCAGCCCGAGCTCGACGCCCATCACCAGCAGCAGCCCGCCGGTCCCCGGCCCCAGGAAGACCAGCCCGGCGGGCCATAGCGCGCGCAGCGTCCCGGCCGCGACCAGGACCCGGTGCTGCCCGAACCGGGTGACGAGCGGCCGGGCCAGCCGCGCACCGAACAGCCCGCCGATCGCGGGCGCGGCGAAGGCGAGGCCGTACTGCCACGGTGTGAACCCGAGCCGGCCGAGCATCAGGACGGCCAGCAATGCGTCGGTGGCCATCAGCAGGCCGTTGAACAGGGCGGTGTTGAAGAACAGCGGCCGCAGCGTCGCGTCGGCGAGGATGTACCGCCATCCGTCGAGCAGGTCCCCGGCCCGCATGCGCGCGGCCTGCCTGCGCTCGGGCCTCGGCTCCTTGCCGCCCGCCGCGCGGATGCTCAGGGCCGAGAGCAGGTAGCTGACCGCGTCGGCCACCACCGTCACCACCGGACCGAGCAGCCCGATCGCGGCACCGCCCAGCGGCGGTCCGATGATGGTGGTCGTCCAGGTCGTGGACTCGAAGCGGGCGTTGGCGACGAGCAGGTCCTCGGCCGGCAGCAGCGTCTTCAGGTACGCGCCGGAGGCGGCGCGGAAGGTGATGTCGGCGGCCGCGACGACGACCGAGACCAGCAGGAGCTGGACGAAGGAGAGCACGCCGAGCGCGAACGCGGCGGGAATCGTCAGCAGCGCCGCGAACCGCACCAGGTCCATTCCGATCAGCACCGGCCGCTTGCGGCGGAACTCCACCCACGGGCCCAGCGGCACCGCCACGGCCGCGCCCACCAGAGCCCCCACCGAGGACAACGCCGCGATCTCGGCAGGCCCGGCGTGCAACACCTGGAGCGCGATCAGCGGGAACGCGCCGAAGGCGAGCCACGTGCCGAGCGCGCTGGTCCCGAACGCTCCCCAGAGCCACCCGAACTGCCGCCCCAACCGGTTCCCGCTGCGCATGCCCGCCGCTCCTCGCCACTCGCTCGCACAACTGATTTGTGATCACAAGCATCAAAGCGCGCGCCGTACCAGGGGATCAAACAACTTCAGAGCCTTCAGCTACAACGAACGGTTGTATCTGTAGAGTGTGTCCGCATGGACCTCGACACCGTCCGGACCTTCGTCGCCGCCGCCGACGCGGGGCAATTCCAGGAGGCCGCCGCCGAGCTGGCGGTCACCCAGCAGGCCGTCTCCAAACGCATCGCCGCGCTGGAGCGCAACCTCGGCGTGCGGCTGTTCACCCGCACGCCGCGCGGCGCCGAGCTCACCATCGACGGGCAGGCGTTCCTGCCCCACGCCCGCGAGCTGCTGCGCGTCGCCGAGCGCGCGGTCGCGTCCGTGCGTACCGACAGCCGTCCGCTGCGCGTCGACATGATCGCCTCACGCAGCGCGGCATCGGGCCTGATGCGCGGCTTCCACCGCGCGCACCCCGAGATCGACCTCGACGTGGTGATGCTGTTCGACATCGAGACGGCCCTCGCCGCCATCCGGTCCGGTGCGATCGACGCGTCCTTCCGCGCCGTCGCCATGCCCGGCCGGCCCCTTCCCGAGGACATCGAGTCCGTCCGGGTGCTCGACGAGCCGCTCCAGCTCCTCACCGGGCCCGCCCACGCGCTGGCGGGCGCCCGGTCGGTGACCCTGACCCAGCTCGCCGGGCACCGGATCTGGATGCCCGGCCTCGTCCCCGGAACCGAGTGGGCCGCCTACTACGACGACCTCGTCGCCGAGTTCGGCCTCACCATCGAGGCGACCGGCCCCAACTTCGGCTCCGACGCGCTCCTCGACACCATCGCCGACACCCCGGCCCTGGCCACCTTCATGGGCGAGCAGACCCGCCTCGTCTGGCCCGCCGGCCACGGCCTGCGCCGCATCCCAGTGGCCGACCCCACGCCCGTCTACCCGCACTCGCTCCTGTGGCACCGCGACAACCCCCACCCCGCGCTGGCCACCCTCCGCGCCCACCTCGCCGCCACAGCGGCCGGCCACGGCGCCGCCGGGACCTGGACGCCGGACTGGGCAATCCCGCGCTGAACGCCGCCTCGGCGGGCCGGACCGCCAAACCGAAATTCAGCACAGCTCGCCGCAGATGGTCTCACGCTGGCCCCGCAGATCATCGACACAGCCACCGGCACCCTGAATCGGCTGGCCGCCGACCCCGCAAGGGCCGGCCACGTCCGTGTCAATGCCGCGAGGGCACCGGCGAATATGAGCGACGGGCAAGGCCGCAATTTGCCGGCCGGACTGGCCGTCGACCCAGCCCTGAACGGTGAGAGCCGCATCACGGCGGCATGGAAGCTGGCCGAGTTGGACGACCCGCGAGCGGCCGAAGTGTGGGCCGCGCTGGTCGGCGACCCTGCTCTGCACGGCACCACCCGGGCCACGGCAGCGCGAGAACTGGCCGAACTGGATGATGTACAGGATTCTGCCCACCCGGCCGCGCTGGCGACCAACTCCGCCCTGGACGATCTTTACGGCATGGCGGCGGCAGAGGCACTGATCGAGCGGGCTGATCAGCGAGCTAGCAAGCACAGCCTGCCCGGCCAGCACCCAGCTGACGAGATGCGGCACCTGACATATGGGCGCCGCTGGCGCACCCGAGCCATCGCCTGGATCATCAGGCGGACTGGCGGAGTCCCGCGGCGGTTTCTCGTAGAGAACGGCTCTTCCACGAGGTAATGAGGACGACGGTAAGTGCCCAGGCATTAAGGCTGGGCTTCTCCCGGAACCTGGCCGAAACCGAACCAGGTCCCCACCGCGAGCAAATCGACGCCGTTATCGGCACGATCGGCGTCTGGCTCACCGCCGGGCTACCCAGACCGAAATCCCGGGCCGTACCGAGGACTTCTCACGTGCTGTGACCCGCGGAAATGCCGATCCTTTGGGCCATATGACGCGATTCTCACCAGCGGGCCGTCTACCGCGCTCTCGCGGAACATGAGACGGCCCACCGCTACCCCGACGCCGTCGAACAGGCCCACGCGGAGCACGTCGCCCGCCACGAAGGACTCCAGCTCAAGTAGCCGGTGCGAGTGCTCTTCCGCCTCGGCAGGAAAGCCACGTCACCGCAGGTCAGGGTTTCTATTGCTGCCGGGACCCCGGTACGTGATGCCGGTGATGGTCGGCCACCCCGACACCACTGGCGAGGGCCAGGCGCCGGCCTCGCCCTGAACGCACGCAAGAGGCCCGCCGGATGTCAGCAGCGGCGTCAGGACGGCGACAGCCGCATATCAGAGCGGTCGGCGATCGTAGGGACATCGAAAGAACACCGCACAAGGAGCACACGATGCAGAAGTTCGACACCCCCGCCCCGATCGCCGCCGTCCTGCACATCCCCGCGGGACGCGTCCAGCTCATCGCCGCCGACCAGGCCGACACCACGGTCGAGATCCAGCCCACCAACCCCTCCAAGAGCCGTGACGTGAAGGCGGCCCAGGAGACCACGGTCGCCTACGCCGACGGCGTCCTGCGGATCGAGACCTCGGTGAAGGACCGGTACCTCGGCCCGTCCGGATCCATCGACGTGACCGTCAAGCTGCCCACCGGCTCCCGCATCGAGGCGAAGGCGGCCGCCGCCGAACTCCGGACCCTCGGCCGCCTCGGCGACGTCGCCTTCGACGGCGCGTACCGCCAGATCACGCTCGACGAGATCGCGAGCCTGCGCCTGACCGCGACCGACGGCGACGTCGAGGTCGGCCGCCTGGCCGGCCCCGCGGAGATCAACACCGCACGGGGCGACATCCGCATCGCCGAGGCCACCGGCGGCAAGGTCGTGCTCCGCACCCAGTCCGGCGACATCGCGATCACCGCCGCCGCCGGCGTCTCGGCCGCGCTGGACGCCGGCACCACCTACGGCCGCATCACCAACGCCCTCAAGAACAACGGCAGCACCGAACTCGACATCCACGCCACCACCTCCAACGGCGACATCACCGCCCGCAGCCTGTGACCCGCAGGCTCCCAAGGAGAGGCAGACCAAGCCCGCCGACGACGAACGGCCCCGGGTCCATCCATGCGGACCGGGGCCGTTCCAGGCGCGGGTGCCAAGAACTCGGCTACCCTATGCGACCTGCACGTATTCGTGGATCAGTCCACCGAGACGGTCACGTCGGATGACCTTGCTGTCGCCCTCAACAGGATCGGGAAGGGCTCGCGGCGGAGCGGCCTCGCCCAGGGAGCGATGCTCATTGAAGTGGGCCTCATAGGTCGCCAGCACGCGCCGTGAATGGCGAACGTTGACGATGAGGATCCGATCGAGGAGTTCTCGGCGCAGGCCGCCGATCCAGCGTTCGGCGAACGCGTTGGCCCGCGGAGCGCGAGGGGGCGGCTTGAGGACGCGGATGCCTGCGGCCGTGAAGACTTCGTCGAACATCGTGTCGCCACCTCCGACGCCGCAGCCGTGCAACGCGTGCTCCGCGACGCCCGCGTCGAGGGTGGGACCCTGGCCACCACCGAGCTGGGCGAGGCCATCGACGGCCACACCTTCGTCCTGGTCGGCGCGCTGACCGCCCTGGAGGTGCTGATGGCGATCGTCGGCGTGCTCGACGTTGCCGCGTGCCTTCTCACTGCTGGCTCTCGGCCTCTGGGCTCTGACCGCCGTCGCCGGCTCGGCCCTGGCCGGAACGGCCCCCGCCCGCCGAGCCGCCCGGCTGACCATCCGCAAGGCCCTGGTCTACGTCTAAAGGAGTCCTGATGCGTAAGACGCTGTTCATCCTGCTCGCGCTCGCTGCCGTGATCGGTGGCCTGGCCGTGGCCGCTCATCAGCTGGACCTCTCGGCCCGAGCGTCGCGGCGTGGACGCTCACATCGGCTCAGGTCCGTGGCGGCCGGACGTAGCAGGGCAGGGGCAGATGTGGGCCGGCAATACATCCGACACATCCCCGGCCGACAGCTCGCAGCTGCCGTAGGACCAGTGAACGCAGTCACACCGGCAGCCCGGCCCGTGCTTCATCGCCGTCCTGGCCGCCCTCAAGCGGACAAAGGTCACACTTGCGGGCTCTCCCGAGCCTGCAAGTGTGACCGGCGATCATCGCCGCGCCGCACCGCGGCATAGGTCCGGAAGTGTGGGCTCAGCCGTAGTAGTCGCGGATTTCCCAGAAGCGGGAGGGATGGCCGTCGCAGGTGTACTGGACGGCCTCGATGTTGTTCTCGGTGCTGACGCCGCCGGCGATCGTGAGGCATTTGCCGGTCTGGACATTCCGGAATTGGATGTGTTGGCCGACCTGATTGCCAAGCGCCCAGTAGCGCGAGGGGTGGGTGTCGCAGGTGTACTGGAGGGCGACGACGTTGTTCTCGGTGCTGACGCCGCCGGCGATCGTGAGGCATTTGCCGGTCTGGCGGTTCCTGACCTGCAGGTACGCGCTGGAGTAACCCCAGACGTCCCAGCGGCGGGAGGGGTGGCTGTCGCAGGTGTACTGGACGGCGTGGACGTTGTTCTCGGTGCTGACGCCGCCGGCGATGGTCAGGCACTTACCGGTCTGCCAGTTCACGAGCTGGACGTTCGACGCGGCCCAGACGGCCGTGGACGAGGGGGCGGCGGATGCCGGGGTGGCGGTGGTCGCGCCGAGGGCGAGGAGGGGAGCGATGACGGCTGCCCTGCGAAGAATGTAGGACTTCATAGGACCCAGCGTGCGGGCGCAGGGCCGGCATGGCCTGAGTACCTCGTACTCAATGTGTGCCCTGGGGCGGGTTGCTCCGGAGAGGCTGTGGCTTGGGCAGGAACAGACGCGCGGCCAGGGCAAAGCCGGCAATGGAGATCCCGAAGGAGGGGCTCGCAACGCTGACCACCGCCAGGAGCCACGGTCTGCCTGCCGCTATGAAGACGGAACGTCCCCCCGTCCTGCCGGGCAGGGGGACAATGGACCGCCGCGCGTCACACCGGGCGCTTGGCACCCGATTCGCCGTCGGCCAGCACCATGGCCCCTGGCGGTGATGGTTGTTGCGGCTTGCGGATCACGGTATCCGCATGCGCAGGAGTGATACCCAGCACCAGCACGGCGGCCATGCCGACGGCCGAAGCGGCGGCACGGCGAGTCCAGGTACGGGTCTTCATACGGCTCTCCCAGTCGGCCGATGATCACGACAGTACTGTCCACCAGCATCAGTGCTACATCCCCGCCCGTCCACCCCAGAAGGGCCGGGTGGCCACAAGCGGACAGGCCCTCGCACCCGCAGACGTTCACGACGGCTACGGGCTCGACACTGGATCAGCTGAGCGACGGCCGTCTCACCCTCGGCGTCGGACTCGGAAGCGACCGGTTCGGCGGCGAGCCGTCCAAGACCGGCGAGCAGCTCGACGACCGGCAGCGCGGGCGGATGCTCGACGAGTCCTTGGCGATCCTGGCCGCCGCCTGGTCCGGCGAGCCGGTGCGCCATCGCGGCGAGCACTACACCGTCGACGACATCACGTTCCTGCCGCGGCCGGTTCAGCGGCCCGGCGTGGCCACCCTCACCGAACTGCGACATCGCCATCGGCCTGCCCTCCGACGCCGACTTCGAAGCGGTACAGGGACGCCCGGACGGGTAACGGAGTCTACGGCGACGTCCGGTCCCCCGCTCTCAGCGCCCCGCTCGTAATGGAGCGGGGTCGGCAACGCCTGCCAGGTGCCGTCGGCCGGCCGGCGACGGAGCCGCAGAGGGCCCTCATCGCACGCACACCGATCCGGTGGCAGGCAACGCGCCGGTCACCAGGTAGGTGTCGATGCGTTCCGTCGCGCAGGCGGACCTCCGGTATGCGGTGTGGCCGTCGCCGTCGTTGATCAGCAGTCCCGAGCCCTGAATGCGTTCTGCAAGGCTGCGCGCCCAGCGGAGTGGAGTGGCGGGGTCGTGAGTGTTGCCGATCACGAGAATCGGCGGCACGTTGCTGATCGTGCGTTGACGCCGCGAGTGAGCCGGAGGGATCGGCCAGCCTACACACCCCGCGGTCATGTCCCAGAATTCGGACGTGCCGAGCATATGAGGGGCCACGCTGCGGACCTGCCGCGTACGTTTGCGCATGTCGGCAAAGCTGTGGATCCCGGGATCGATGTCCTGGCAGAGGATCGACCGGTAGGCGGCTGTGCTCACCGGATCGTCCAGCGCTTGGGCCCGCATGGTCGCGAAGAGTTGGGCGTCGCCCTGCTCAGCCTGCGTGATCGCGGTTGCGAGGCCACCCGCGAACTCCGGAGTCATGGTGAGGAAGGCATACGCGGAGTAGCGCAGTTCCTCGGCGGTCATGGGCCGGCCGCCCGATACGCCGATCGGCGCTCGCTCGGCCGCGGTGACCAGGCGGTCCCACACCTGGCTGACGTCGCGACCGTGCAGGGCGCACGTCGCGGTGCGGTCACACCAGGCGGTGAACCGGTCGAAGGAGTCCTCCACGGCCGTTGCGGCGTCGGTGACCAGCCGTGATGCGGGTATGGCCTGATCGACGGCACCGTCCAGTGCCATCGTGCGTACCCTGCCGGGGAACAGGCGGGCGTACTGTGCTCCGAGCATGCTGCCGTAGGATTTGCCGAAGAAGCTGATCTTCGTCTCGCCGAGGGCGGCCCGCACCGCGTCGAAGTCGCGCGCGACGTTCGCCGTGTCCAGGTGTGCCGGCAACGGTCCGGTGGAGGTGAGGCAACTGCGGCCGGTGGCCGCGTTCCAGTCGACGAGCTGGTCGTATCCGGCCTTGTCCTTCGGGAACTGGCTGATCTCAGGATTGTGGACGGGCCGGCCGCATCGCAGCGCCGGGATGCTTTCCCCCACTCCACGCGGGTCTATGCCGATGATGTCGAAGCGGCGGCGTAGCTCTTCGGAGAAGGTGTCGGCGGCGTAGTCGCGCACCAGCAGAGCGGCGGGCACTCCCGGCCCGCCCGGGTTGTAGAAGAGGGTGCCCACCCGGGCCGAGGGATCCGTGGCCTTGCGGCGCACGACTGACAGCTTGATCCTGGCACCCGATGGGGCGTTCCAGTCGAGCGGCACTTCGACCACGCCGCACTCGGCTCCTGGCTGGTCCGCGCAGGCACGCCAGGACACGCCGGCTCTGCCGGAGTCTGAGGCGGAGGTTCTCCCAGAGGCCTGGGCCGAGGCGAACGCGCCGCTCGCCAGGACCGGTATAGCGGCAGACACCACAATGCCGATCGTCATGTATCGCTTCACGACAGAGTATGGTTCCCGGCCGCTTCGATGAGGTCATCGACCGGAAGTACGATCCCGGTCGGCCGAACGGCTGAACCGGATACCGCCCTCGAAGAAGTCATACGCCGGCGCAGGATCGTGTCAGGGCGGATCAGCAGTGACCTCGCCTGCACACATGACGAGTGCAAAGGAGCTCTCCGCTGGGCAAATGGCCGCTTTATGTCCGGTAGATGCCCTGGTTCGCAGAGATCGCGAATCCCACAATCGTGCCGTGAACCTCCAGCGAATGATCCGGTTATTACACATCACAGCCCTCTCGTTCTTGATGGCCATCTCCTCGGCGGTGCTCTGGGCGGGGGCGACGCCGGCGTATGCGGTGCGGGGCGGGAGCCCGGTCGCCGACGGTACGTGGGGTTTCGTGGCGAAGGTGAACGTCGGCGAGAAGCACGCATGCACGGGAGCCCTGGTCAGCCCGCAGTGGGTCATCACGGCCACCAGTTGTTTCGCCGCTGAGGGGCAGCCCGTCAAGAGCGGGGCGCCGACGGAGGCGACGACGGTGACGGTCGGCAGGACGGACCTGTTCGGCTCGGGCGGGCGGGTGCTGCCCGTGGAGTGGATCCACCCGCACCATGACCGGGATGTCGTGCTGGTCCGGCTGTCGTTGCGGGTACTCGACGTGACACCCGTCGCGGTCAGCGCCACCGTTCCCGCCGCGGGGGACGCGCTACAGGTCGCCGGCTATGGCCGGACCGCTGAGGAGTGGGCGCCCAACCGGCTGCATGCCGCGCCGGTCACCGCCGGGGCCGTGGCCGCCGGCTCGTTCGGCTGGACCGGAGCGAGCGGCGGTGAGGCGAGCGCCTGTCAGGGCGACGCGGGTGCCCCGGTGTTCCGTACGGGCGGGAGCCGTCCGGAGCTCGTCGGGCTCAGCATCGGCGCGGGGCAGGGGGGCTGCCTCGGTGCGGCCGGCGACGGGCCGCGCGGCGCCGACGCGGTGCGGGTGGACGACCTGGCGAGCTGGATCAGCCTGGTCGCGGCCGAGCCCACCGCCACCTTCCGGACGTACGGCCCCAGTTCGACCGGGATCGGCGGCTACGACCTGAAGGACGCCCGCGACCAGGTGGTGGCGTTCGACTATGCACATTCGGGGAAGCTGGATCACCTGCTGTTGTACCGGCCGGGAGCCGGGATGGTCTCCATCGTCAAGCGAGGCGCGGACGGCACCTACGCGCCGGTCTACTCCTCGGCCGACGGTGGGATCGGCGGCTATGACCTGAAGAGCCCGGCGGACCGGATCACCGCCTTCGATTACGACGGCTCCGGGAAGCTCGATCATCTGGTGTTGTACCGGCCGGCGACCGGGATAGTGCACATTCTCAAGCACGGCAGTGGTGCCACGTTCACGCCGGTCTATTCCTCGGCCGACAGTGGGATCGGCGGTTACGACCTGAAGAGCCCGGCGGATCAGATCATCGCCTTCGATTACGAGGGCTCGGGCAAGCTCGATCATCTGCTGCTCTACCGTCCGGGCGGGCACACGGCCTGGATCCTCGAGCACGGCGCGGGCAACACGTTCAGAGCGGTGTTCCACAGCTCGACCGGCATCGGCGGCTATGACCTGCTGAACACGGCGGACCGGATCACCGCCTTCGATTACGAGGGCTCGGGGAAGCTGGATCATCTGGTGTTGTACCGGCCGGGGGCCGGGATGGTCTCCATCCTCAAGCGAGGCGCGGACGGCACCTACGCTCCGGTCTACTCCTCGGCCGCCGGCGGGATCGGTGGTTACGACCTGAAGGGCACGGCGGATCAGATCATCGCCTTCGATTACGAGAATTCGGGGAAGCTGGATCATCTGCTGCTCTACCGTCCGGGCTCGGAGACGGCCTGGGTCCTCCAACACGGCGCGGGCACCACGTTCAGAGCGGTGTTCCACAGCTCGACCGGCATCGGTGGCTATGACCTGAAGAGCACGAGGGACCGGATCATCGCCTTCGATTTCCAGGGGTCGGGCGGGCAGAGCCATCTGCTCCTCTACCGGCCGATGGACGGGATCGCGTGGGTCGTCGGCCGGGCCTATCCGCCTGGGCGGCCGATCCTGGAGACCGTGTGGCCCGTCATCCGCCCGGACTCCATCGTGGAGAACTTCGCCTATCCCGTGGACTTCCATCACGAGTTCGCAGGTACGTCCGGTCAGGACGACTGGGGTACGGACGAGGCCGAGGCGAAGAACTTCCAGCTGCTCTCCGGGAACGGCGGGATCATCTGGGTCTCGTGCACCGCGTCCCCGGAGAACGGGGTCGGCGTGATCAAGGTGTTCCCGGGCCTGTTGAACGGCCAGACCGAGGTCGGCGAGCCGCACCTCGGCGTGACGGCGGTGTGCTTCAAGGTCATCGGACCCGCGGGATACGTGAAGCTCCGGATCCCGAACGTCTACGAGGTCCAGGGGGACAGCCGCTCACCGGGAGCCGGCCATGACGTGGACGCGACTGTTGTGAACGTGACGTCCGGCGCGGAGCGCACCAAGCGCGTCGAGCGGGACGAGAGCGAGCAGTTCGGACGTACGGACACCACCTGTGACGAGAACCACCCGGATTATCCGGACAACTGCCGAGAGACCCTCCTGGAACTGCGGGTCGTCAGCTGAGAACGGAACGGGGGGCCCGCGGGTGTAAAGCGGGGGGGCGGGCGGACCCAAACAATTGTATCAAACACCAGACTTCCGAATATCA
>NZ_JBSGFQ010000160.1:0-22954 GCF_053603495.1 Nonomuraea sp. NPDC004186
TGCTCGATGCAGGCCACCCTCCTGACCGGCGCGATGCCCCGCGACCACGGCATCGTCGGCAACGGATGGTACTTCCGCGACCTCGGCGAGGTCCTCCTGTGGCGCCAGCACAACGCACTCATCCAGGGCAACCAACTGTGGACCGCCATACCCGGCCTGCGCACCGCCAACGTCTGCTGGTGGTACGCCATGGGCGCGGCCACCGACCTGCTCATCACCCCCCGCCCCATCTACCACGCCGACGGCCGCAAGGACCCCGACTGCTACACCCGCCCACCCTCACTCCACGACGACCTCGAGGCCGCCCTCGGGCCGTTCCCCCTGTTCACCTACTGGGGCCCAACCGCAGGAATCACCTCCTCCGAATGGATCATCGCCGCAGCCCGCCACATCCTGACCCGCGAACACCCCGACCTGCTGCTCATCTACATCCCACACCTCGACTACGACCTCCAACGGCACGGCCCCGCCGGCCCCGAAGCGATCGCGGCGGCCCGCGCCGTCGACGCCGCCCTGGCTCCGCTGCTCGCCGAGGACGCGGAGGTGGTCGTGCTGTCGGAGTACGGCATCACCCCCGCATCCCGCCCGATCGACATCAACCGGGCGCTGCGCACCGCCGGGCTCCTGGAAGTCCACACCCAAGCCGGGATGGAATACCTCGACCCGTGGACATCCCGGGCCTTCGCCGTCGCCGACCACCAGGTAGCCCACGTCTACGTCCGCGACCCCGCCGACCTCGACCGCACCCGCACCGTCATCACCGAACTCGCCGGCGTGGACGAGGTACTCGACCAGGCAGGAAAGGCGAAGTACGGGCTCGACCACGAACGCGCCGGCGAACTCGTCGCCGTCGCCGAACCCGACGCCTGGTTCACCTACTACTACTGGCTCACCGACGACCGCGCCCCCGACTTCGCCAGGCTCGTGGACATCCACCGCAAACCCGGCTACGACCCCGCCGAACTGTTCATGAACCCACGTGACCCATTCGTCAAACTCCGCGCCGCCACCGCACTGGCCAAGAAGAAACTGGGCTTCCGCTACACGATGCCGGTGGTGCCGCTCGACCCGGCACCGGTCCGGGGCAGCCACGGCCGCCTGCCCGACAGCCCCGACGACGGCCCCCTGCTCATCGGCCCCTTCGACCGCGACCGCTACGACGCGACCGAGGTCAAGGAACTCCTGGCCGGACTGGCCCGGCGAAGTCGCTGACCGCGCACCTCGAAAATGCCTGGTAGGCCCGGTACAGCTGCTGGTCTAATGCGCAGATGGAGATCTCGCTGAAAGCCGGGGAGGCCCGCGCCGCCGATCCGTGGCCGGGATACTTCGCCGAGCGCGGACACCCAGGAGCCCGCCGTCTCGGTGCCGGCGTCGAAGGCGTCGTCTACAGGCTGGGCGACGGCCAGGTCGCCAAGGTGTGGACCGGCCGGCCGCCGACCGAACTCACCCGCCAGGTGTACGCGGACATCGCGCGACACCGGCTGCCATTCGCGACCCCGGAGATCCTCCAGGTCCAGGAGCACGAGGGTGTCGTGGTGACGTACGAGCGTGAGCTGCCGGGCGTCCCGATGCGGGGCGACTTTGCGCACAAGCTGCCCGCTCATCACGGGGACGCGCTGCTCACCGTCCTGCGCGGCCTCGCCTCGGTGCCGGGTACCGATGCCATGCGCCGGCTCACCGTCCAGGGCGACGACCGTCCGCTGTGGCAGGGGCACGACCGCTTCCAGGACGCGCTCGCGGCCCTGGTCGTTCGAGCCGCGGCCCGGCACGGCTCCGCGCTGGCTGTGCATGTGCCGGGCTTCAGCGCGGGGGTCGAACGCACGCTGGACGCCCTGCGGTCGCTTCCCGATGCTCCTGTCACGGCGATCCACGGTGACCTCGTGCCGCCCAACATCCACACCGATGCCGCCGGCCGGCCCGTCGCCGTCCTGGACTTCGGCTTCTACACGACCGCGGGCGATCCGGCCTTCGAGGCGGCCGTCACCGCGGCCGTCTGGGACATGTACGGCCCGTACGCCGAGGAGCACACCACGGAACTCATCCGGTTCTTCGCGCGAGAACTCGGCTACGCGCCCGCTGCCCTCCTCGCCTACCAGGCCGTATACGCCCTCACCACCTACGATCTGTTCGGCATGGGCGACGAGGACGGGCACTTCCGGTGGTGTGCCGAACAGCTGCGCCACAACACCGTGTTCGGCACCCAGGAGTCGTGACCACGGCCACTCGTTGATCGCCGCGTCCCTGTGGCTCGCGCGGCCCGATCGGGGGCCGCGCGAGGGTGTGGACGGGTGGCCTCAGACGCGGGTCCAGCGCTGGTTGGTTCCTCCGGTGCAGGTCCAGATGCGCATCTTGGTGCCGTTGGCGGTGCCGTTGACGTCCAGGCACTTGTTCGCCCCCACCGCCGTGATCGTGCCGTCGGCGTTGAGGCGCCACTTCTGGTTGTTCTGCCCGTTGCAGTCCCAGATGATCACCGCGGCACCGTCCGCCGTCCCGGCCCCGCTCACATCCAGGCACTTACCGCCATAAACCCTCAGCTCACCCGCGGCGGTCGACGTCCACTGCTGGTTCGACTGCCCGTTGCAGTCCCAGATCTGCGCCTGCGCGCCGTTGGCCTGCGAGGCTCCGCTGACATCCAGGCACCGACCGGACCCCACACCCTTGAGCGCGCCCGTACCGCCCGGTGTGCTGGTCAGTTCCTTGACGCGGATGTTGCGGAACGACACCACGTCGCCGGACCCGTGGTTCTGGATGCCGACGTAGCCCTGCTGGAGCGAGCGGACCGGATCGGTGTTGGTGAAATCATTGATCTTGGTGCCGTTCAGGAACACCTGCAGCCGCTCACCCTCCACCAGCAGCTCATAGGTGTTCCACTGACCCGGCGGGTTCAGCGCCGCGTCGCGGGCGGCGATGTCGGCGGCCTTGAACCCGTAGATCGCCCCGGTCGTCTTGTCAGAAGTGTCGGTCGCGTCGATCTGCACCTCATACCCGGTGTTGAGCGCCGCGTCGGGGTCGCTGGTGGCCGGGAAACCGACGATCACGCCGGAGTTGGAGTCGCCGGTCATCTTCCAGTCGAGCTTGACGGAGTAGGAGCGGAACTCCTTGGCGTTGTACCACAGCATGCCCATGCCGCCCTGGGAGGTCAGTGTGGCGTCGCTGTTGGCGAACGACCCTGGCCCGGCCTGCGACCAGCCCGTCGTCGAGCCGTTGTACAACGTCGTGTACCCGGTCTCCGGGCGGCAGTCGGCGTTGGTGGCCTTGGCCGCGTACCGGATTCCGCCGAGCAGCAGCGTGCGGAAGTTCGGATCGGCGTACGACTCCTTGGTGTGGCCCAGGCCGGTGTAGAACGCGCGGCCGGAGGACTGGGGGTGGCACCACGTGATCGGGTGATCGCCCATGCCTCCGCCGCTGTAGCTGCCCTCGTCCAGGCTCTGCAGCACCCGGACGTTCGGTCGGGGGTTGGTGCGGTAGTTGTACCACTCGTCGGTACGTGACCAGGTCGCCCCCAGGTGGGCGGTCGCGGCGTGCGCCCGGTCCTCGTTCCGCACGGTGGCCTGCTGGATCGCCGGGTGGTTGTTGAACCAGGCCCCCATCAGCTGCCCGTAGTAGGCCCAGTTGTACTCGGTGTCCGCCGCCGAATGCACTCCCACGTAACCGCCCCCGCCGTCCACGTACGTCTGGAAGGCGGCCTGCTGGTTGTCGTTCAGCACGTCACCGGTGGTGCTGAGGAACACCACCGCCTTGTACTGGGCCAGGTTGGCCGTGCTGAAGGCGTTCGCGTCCTCGGTGGCGTCGACGGCGAAGTCGTTGGCGGCCCCCAGGTCGCGGATGGCCTGGATCCCGTTGGGGATCGAGTCGTGCCGGAACGCGGCCGTCTTGGAGAACACCAGCACCTTGAAGGCGGCGGCCTGGGCGGGGATGGCGGGGATCACCGTCGCGGCGGCGGTGATCGCCACCGCCGTCATTGACAGGCGTCGCAGCACAGATGTCCTCCGGTCGCTCCCCGCGATGCGCCCGAGCGCGGCGGGGGTGAGATGTCGCAGCATGGGGTGTCCTTTCAGACGCGGGTCCAGCGCTGGTTGGTTCCTCCGGAGCAGGTCCAGATGCGCATCTTGGTGCCGTTGGCGGTGCCGTTGACGTCCAGGCACTTGTTCGCCCCCACCGCCATGATCGTGCCGTCGGCGTTGAGGCGCCACTTCTGATTGTTCTGCCCGTTGCAGTCCCAGATGATCACCGAGGCACCGTCCGCCGTCCCGGCCCCGCTCACATCCAGGCACTTACCGCCATAAACCCTCAGCTCACCCGCGGCGGTCGACGTCCACTGCTGGTTCGACTGCCCGTTGCAGTCCCAGATCTGCGCCTGCGCGCCGTTGGCCTGCGAGGCTCCGCTGACATCCAGGCACCGACCGGACCCCACACCCTTGAACGCGCTCGTGCTCCCCGAGGGCGGGGTGCCGGTGTCGAGAGTGAAGGCGTCCACGTCGAACAGGTAGCCCTGTCCGGTCGGGCCGCGGAAGACCAGATAGAGCGTCGTGGTGCCGGCCGGCGCGCCGCTGAGGTTCGCCGAGACGTCGGCGAAGGTGTCCCAGCTGCCGGTGCTCGCCACGTTCACCGTTCCCAGCAGTGTGCCCGTCGCCGAGCCCGCGCGGACCTCGATCCGGCCGCCCGCGCCGGCCGAGGAGACCCGGGCGGTGATCCTCGTCGCGTTGCCCAGGTTGTACGGCTGGAAGGAGATCCAGTCGCCGTCGTCGGTGAAGCCGACCGTCTTGCCGCCTTCCGCGGTGGCGTGGTCGGCCGTCTGGATGCCCTGCTGGGCGCCGAAGTGCTCGGCCTGCCGGTGCCGCGGCTGGAGCGTACGGTCGCTGGTGGAGGTCAGACCGCCCTTGTCGGTGTACGAGGCCACGAAGACGCCGTAGATGTTGGCCGCGGCGTCATGCTCACCGTCCACCGGCACCGAGATGGAGCCCGAGCAGCCGGTCTTGGAGGTGATCTGGTGGCGGTGGCTGTCGTGGCCGAGGAAGTAGGCGACGGTGACCCCGGCGCAGTCGATCGTGCCGTCCTCCGGGTCGGTGACGGTGACCTGGAAGGGCACGGTGTCGCCGAAGGAGAACAGCTGCCCGTCGGCGGGGGTGGTGAGGGTGACCGTCGGCGCGGTGTTGCCGACGTTCACGATCACGTTCGCCGTGCCGGTGAGACCCTGCGGGTCCCGGACCGTGAGCGTCGCCGTGTAGGCGCCGTTCGTGGTGTAGGTCTTGCTCGGATTCGCCGCCGTGGAGGTGGTGCCGTCGCCGAAGTTCCACGAGTACGTCAGCGCGCCGCCCTCCGGGTCGGAGCTGCCCGCCGAGGAGAAGTTCACCGTCAGCGGAGCGGGTCCCGACGTCTTGTCGGCGGACGCCTTGGCGATCGGGTTGCGGTTGGCACTGCCGATGTACTCGATGCGATACAGCGCCTGGTTGTTGTTGCCGTCGCCGTAGTCGAGGACGTACAGGGCCCCGTCAGGCCCGAAGGCCATGTCCATCACCTGCGTCCCCGTCCAGGGGAACGCCGAGATCTCCCCGTAGGCGCCGTCCGCCTTGACCTCGATCGCCTTGATCCAGCGCCGGCCGTACTCACCGGCGAAATACCGCCCGTCGAGCGCCTGGGGGAACTTGACGGCCGAGTTCAGGTTGGGGTCGTAACGGTAGACCGGACCGCCCATCGGCGACTCCGACCCGGAGCCGAACTCCGGCGGGCTTCCGGCGTCCCCCGCGTACCTGATCCACGCCGGCTTCGCCGCAGGCAGCGTGGTCAGGCCGGTGTTACGGAAGGAGTTGTTGGTCGGGCCGCCCGCGCAGTTGTACTTCGGGCCGGTGCTGTTGGTGGCGAAGTTCCATTCGTTGTAGGTCTCGCTGGTGGTGTTCGTGCCCGTGCAGTACGGCCATCCGTAGTTGCCCGGACCGGTGATGCGGTCGAACTCCACCTGCCCGCTCGGCCCTCTGTTGGAGTTGGTCACCCCCGCGTCCGGCCCGTAGTCGCCGAGGTAGACGATGCCGGTCGCCTTGTCCACGCTCATCCGGAACGGGTTGCGGAAGCCCATCGCGTAGATCTCCGGCCGGGTCTTCGCCGTCCCCGGCGGGAACAGGTTGCCGCTGGGAATCGTGTAGGTGCCGTCGGGCTGCGGCTTGATGCGCAGGAGCTTGCCGCGCAGGTCGTTGGTGTTGCCGGCCGAGCGCTGGGCGTCGAACTGCGGGTTGCGGTCGGTCCGCTCGTCCAGCGGGGAGTAGCCGCTGGACTCGAAGGGGTTGCTGTCGTCGCCGGTGGTCAGATAGAGGTTTCCGGCGGCGTCGAAGTCGAGGTCGCCGCCCACGTGACAGCACTGGCCGCGGTCGTTCTGGACCCGCAGGACCACCTTCTCGCTGGCCAGGTCGAGCGTGTCGTCCGCCTTGAGGATGAACCGGGACAGGTGCAGCTCGCCCTTCCACTGGTCGAACTGCGCCTGCGAGCCGTTGGTCGGCGCATCACCGTTCGGCGTGCTCAGCCGCGGCGAGTAGTAGAGCCAGAGGTACCGGTTGGACGCGAAGTCGGGGTCCACCGCCACACCCTGCAGGCCCTCCTCGTCGTGGCTGTAGACGTTGAGCCTGCCGGCCACCTTCGTGTTGCCGCTGACATCGGTGACGCGCACCGTGCCGTCGCGTGCCGTGTGCACCACCGACCGGTTCGGCATCACGGCCAGCGACATCGCCTCACCCAGCTCGGCACCTCCCGACGCGAGCGACACCTGCTGGTAGTCGGCCGCCGGGATGGCGAGGGCGTTCGCCGGGGAGGCGTCGAGCGCGAGTGCTCCGGGAGTGATCAGCGCCATCGTGGTCAGTAAGGTGAGCCACGGACGTCGGGGCATGAGTGTTCCTCCACTATCGAAGCGATTCGAGCAAGGAGGGCACGCTTCCCGCCCTCGAGGGTGGGGGCGTCGTCAGGCGCGGGTCCACTTCTGGTTGGTGGCGCCGGTGCAGGTCCAGATCTGCACCTTGGTGCCGTTGGCGGTGCCGTACCCGGACACGTCCAGGCACTTGTTCGCTCCCACCGCGGTGATGGTGCCGTCGGCGTTGAGTCGCCACTTCTGGTTGTTCTGCCCGTTGCAGTCCCAGATGATCACGGCGGTGCCGTCCGCCGTCCCGGCCCCGTTCACGTCCAGGCACTTGGCGCCGTAGACCCGCAGCTCACCGGAGCTGGTGGAGGTCCACTGCTGGTTCGGCTGCCCGTTGCAGTCCCAGATCTGCGCCTGCGCGCCGTTGGCCTGCGAGGCTCCGCTGATGTCCAGGCACCGCCCCGACCCCGCACCCTTGAACGCACCCGTGCTCCCCGAAGGCTGGCCCTGGGGCCCGGCGGACGCCATCACGGCCTGGGCGCCCGCGGGCCAGGCGCCGTTGGTGACGGTGACGTTGTTGTTCACCACATTGCCGCGGTCGCCGTTGGTCACGTTGGTGCTGCCGTTGGTCGACCAGTTGCCGGTGACGGTGAAGTTCCCCATGTTCTCGCCGCCCCAGTAGTTGGCGGTGGCCCAGGTGCCGGTGTTCGAGAGCACGTTGCCGGTGACGCTGTAGTACTTGGAGCCCTCGTCGAAGTAGATCCCGAACCAGCCGTTGGTCCGCAGGCAGTGGTTGCCGCTGATCACCGCGTTCGGGTTCCACGACAGCGTGTAGATACAGCCCCCGTCGGTCATCTGCTGCATGACGTCATGCACGTAGTTGCCGATGAGCTTGTTGCCTGACGCGGTGGTGGGAGTGGTGTAACGCGGCTGGTAGTTGTACAGGCCGCGGTTGGCGTACTGGTTGCTGCCGCCCGGCTCGTTGGCGCCCCAGCCGTACCCGATCGACATGCCGGTGTACGGCAGGTTGTAGACCTCGTTGTGTGACACGTCGGTGTTGGTGACGTAGGTGGTCAGGACCGAGACGATGCCCCGGTAGTCCAGGCCGAGGTCGTGGATGCGGTTGTTGCTGACGGTGATGTTCCGGTTGACCATCCGCTGGTCACTGGGGTGGTGCGCGTCGGCGCGCACGCCGCCCACCACGATGCCGCCGGCCGAGCTCTGGGCGATCTCGGACCGGGTGACCGTGATGTCGCCGGCGCCCAGGCCGACGCCGCTGGCGTGCGCGTTGGCGTCGTTGCCGATGCCCACGGCCGTCTGGCCGAGGTTGACGAACCGGGAGTCGGTGAAGGTGATGTTGCCGGCCGCGGACACCTGCACGGCTGCCGGCATCTGCTGCCAGTTCGGCCGCGCGGCCTCGAACTGCTGGCACCCCTCCTGGCAGGAGGTCAGCCTGTCGGCGGGCCAGTTCCAGTTGCCCGCGATGTAGGCGCCGGTCTGCTGGTCCGCGTAGCCCTGGTTGCCGCTGGGCCCGAGCCAGGTCGTGCCGGAGAACGTGATCCCGCTGAACGTGATGTGGTGCGCGGGCGCGTCGTAGGTGCCCCCGACGTTCACCAGGGACTGGAGAATCGGGAGCTCGACGCTGACGTTGCTCATGTTCTGCCCGGCAGCCGGGATGTAGTACAGGACGCCGGTGCCGGGGTTGATGTACCACTCCCCCGGCGCGTCCAGGAACTCGTAGGCGTTCTCCAGGTACAGCGGACCCGCCCGGTGCGGCTGCGTGAAGGTGTCGTACCCGAAGGTGTTGTTGTTCCAGCCGGGCTGCTGCATCGTGATGAAGTTCCCGCTGATGCCCTGCACCGTCACGTAGCGGTCCGTGAACGAGCCCACGCTCTCCATCTCGACCCGGTTCTGGTTGGCGAGGTTGTTCAGATAGCTCAGGGCGCTGTTGCCGAACCTCAGACCGGTGGTGGTGGCGGTGAAGTCGGACCGGTTCACGGTCGTGCGCGCCCGCGTGGCGACGGCGCCGTTGACGTACAGCTGCCGGGTGTCGATCCCCGTGCCGACGTCGGCGCGCCAGATGTTCTTCCCCGAATCGGCCACGGTCCATCCGGTGACCGCCTTGGCTCCGCTGATGGCGGGACGGGCGCCCGCCGCGGCCTGCCATTTGACGGTGTAGCCGTTGTTCCCGGAATCGGCGGCGGTCAGCCGGAGCGGCGCGGTCAGCCGGTACACCCCGTCGGCCAGTTCGACGACGATGTCCCCGGACATGGCGCCGTTCAGCGAACGCACCGCCGTCTGCGCCGCGGACAGCGAGCACGGCTGGGTGGAGGTGCAGGCGGTGCCGGTGCCGGTGGGTGACGCGTAGAGGGTCGTGGTGGCCGCGAGGGCCGGGGTGGCGGGGGCGACGAGGGCGAACGCCGCGGCCAGCGCCGCGACGATGCCGATCAGGAACGGTCTCAGCGCCGTGACGGGCGAAGATGACTGCACGGTGGTTCCTTTGGGGGGTACGGGTGTGGCCAGGTCACGCCCTGCTGCTCGGGCAGGTGACGCCCTTCTGAGGGTCTTCGCCTCTAATTACGTTGTGAGTATTGATGTCCGTCAAGACCTTAAGCCCGCTTATTTCACCATTTGCACACCGAGGCTCCGGCCATGGTTAGCCGATTTGCGCCATTTACCAGCATGAATTCCCGCGCCGCGCACACCCGCGCCGATCGGTTTCATATGAACCGTTCAGATGTGTCGTACTCATGACCCCAGCGCCTGAGGCCCTGGGAGGGCGCCCTCATCAGTCATACTTTGCAGGGAACGGCGAGGAGGAAGCACGGTGACCGACACCCCGCGCGAGAGCGGATACCGGCCGGGCTACGAGGTGGCGGCCGAGCAGGTGCTGGAGTTGATCGTCCGGCTCGGCCTGCGTCCGGGTGACCGCATGCCGACCGAGATCGAGCTGGCCCGGCAACTGGGCACCAGCCGCACGGTGGTACGCGAAGCGGTGAAGCTGCTCTCCGCGCTCGGCCGGGTACGCGCCCAGAAGGGCCGCGGCCTGTACGTGGCCGACGACGAGGGGATGTTCGGCACCGGGCGCTGGGCCTCCTTCTTCCTCCCGACCGACCTCGACCACGTCTACATGCTGTTCGAGTTCCGCCGGGTGCAGGAGATGGAGACCAGCAGGCTGGCCGCCCGCCGCGCCACCCCCGCGGAGCTGAGGGCCATCGAGGAGGCGGCCGGCCTGTGCCGCCACGGCTTCGAGACCGGCCAAGAAGACCTGTTCAACCAGGGCGACGACACCTTTCACACCGCCATCGCCACGGCCTCGCACAACATGTTCCTCCAGGTGGCGGTGCGGGAGGCCCGCAGGCTGCAGGCGCAGTCCAACCTCATCGGGCTGAGCGGGTCGGTGGGCGGGCATGCCGCCAAGGCCGTCGAGGAGCACGACGCCATCTACCGGGCCATCCGCGCCGGCGACCCGGAAGCGGCCGCCCAGGCCGCGGCCACGCACATCGACAACACCCTCGACGACTACCGGAGAGAGATCCAGCAGCGCCTCTTCTCATCCCAGTGATCCGGCGGGCCGAACCGGTTCGCCCAGCCGGCAATCCGACGGACGTGATCAGCCGAGCCTGCGGCGGATGAACGTTTCATCGAGCCCCACCACGAGTGCCGCCGGGCGGGGCTTCCGGCAGCCCGCCGGACAGGACGGAGCCTTGACAGGCGGTCAACCCGTCGTATGTGCTTCGCTGTACACCGCTGCCTCCCCTCCTGAGTGAACGCACTATGGTGGCGAATCGATTCGCACCGGCCTCCGAGCGCGGCTGTCTCCGTCTCGCCCTACCCCCAAGGAGTACGACATGCAGCCTTCATCCGTTCCCTTATCGGGCTCCCGGGCGGCCGTCGTCGCAGCCGTGGTGGCGGCGCTGGCGGTCCTCTTGGCCACCGCCCTGACCTGGTCGGCACCGGCCTCCGCAGCGACCACGCCACTGGTCGGCGTGGGGTCGGGGCGGTGCCTGGACGTCAGCGGCGCCTCGCAGACGAACGGCGCGCAGGTGCAGATCTGGGACTGCAACGGCCAGCCCGGCCAGCAGTGGACGTCGACCGCCGCGGGTGAGCTGCGGGTGTACGGCACCAAGTGCCTGGACGCCTACGGCGCCGGCACCGCCGACGGCACCAGCGTGATCATCTGGGACTGCAACGGGCAGAACAACCAGAAATGGCGCCTCAACGCCGACGGCACCATCACCGCGGTCGGCGCGAACAAGTGCCTGGACGTCTCCGGGTACGGCACCGCCAACGGCACCAAGGTGCACATCTGGACCTGCCATGGCGGCACCAACCAGAAATGGACCACCGGAGCCGAGCCCACCCCGACGCCGACCCCGCCGCCGCCCGGCGCGCGCCCGTGCGACATCTACGCCTCCGGCGGCACGCCGTGCGTGGCCGCGCACAGCACGACACGGGCGCTCTACGGCTCGTACAACGGCAACCTCTACCAGGTCAGGCGCTCCTCCGACAACACGACGAGGAACATCGCCGTGCTGACCGCGGGCGGTGTCGCCGACGCCGCGGCCCAGGACTCGTTCTGCACCGGCACCACGTGCGTCATGACCGTCGTGTACGACCAGTCCGGGCGGGGCAACGACCTGTGGTACCAGGGATCCAGCGTGGTCCCCGGCTCCCCTCAGAGCAGGCCCGCGATCGCCACCACCGAGTCGCTCACCGTCGGCGGCGGCAAGGCGTACTCGCTCTACATCAACCCCGGCAACAGCTACTGGCGGGACGGCCACCTGACCGGCGTGCCCACCGGCAGCGCACCCGAGGGCATGTACATGGTCACCAGCGGCACCCACGTCAACGGCGGCTGCTGCTTCGACTACGGCAACAGCGAGACGACCAGGAAGGCCGACGCCGCCGGCGCCATGGACGCCATCAACTTCAGCACCCAGTGCTGGTTCGGCGGCTGCCAGGGAACCGGCCCCTGGGTCCAGGCCGACCTCGAATGGGGGCTCTACCCCGGCGGCAGCCAGTCCTGGAACCCCAACCAGCGGGCCTTCCCCCACAAGTTCGTCACCGCCACGCTGAAGAACAACGGCACCAGCCGGTTCGCCATCAAGGGCAGCAACGCGCAGTCCGGCAGCCTGTACACCCTGTACGACGGATCGCTCCCCAACGGCTACAGCCCGATGAAGAAGCAGGGGGCCATCATCTTGGGCAGCGGCGGCGACTGCTGCAAGCCTGATGGCGGCGCCAACCTCAGCGCCGGAACCTTCTACGAAGGAGCCATGGTCGCCGGCTATCCCACCGACGCCACGGAGAACGCGGTCCAGGCCAACATCATCACCGCCGGCTACCGCTGACCCGGTCCCTCGGCAAACCGAACGCCGGCCACCTACTCCGCCCAATGAGGGGAGGCGGTGGCCGGATGGAAGTCGCCGTTGACCGCCAGCAGCCGTCGTCCGGCGGGTTCCGGGCGGATGTTGGGGCCCTCGGCGGCCCTGGCGTTCGGCTTGCGGGTGCACGCGTTTATCGCGTGCTCGTCGATCGTGATGCCCAGACCGGGCGAGTCTCCGAGGATGAACGCGCCGTCCTCGACGTACAGGTCGAGCGACAGTCCGAGTGGCGGGTGCAGGTCCTGCAACTCGCTGGCCAGGTGGTTCGGCACCGACGTCGCGGCGTGCAGCAGCGCGACCGGCGTGGTCCCGATCGGGCTGACCGGCAGCTCATGGGCGTGCGCCAGAGCGGACACCCGGAGGAAGTGGGACACCCCCCAGACCGCGGCCGTCTGGACGATGTCGACGGCCCCCGCGGCGAGCAGCGGACGGAACTGCTCGAGCCCGGTGAGGTTCTCCCCCGTGGCGACGGAGGCGCGGATCCCGCGGCCGACCACGGCCAGGCCTTCGGCGTCCCACCGCCGGACCGGCTCTTCGATCCACGTGAGGTCCAGGGTGCGTTCGAGCTCGCAGACGTGCCGGACCGCCTGCTTGCGGGTCCAGGCCTCGTTCACGTCGAGCATCAGGCCCGGCCGCGATCCGTGCCCGGCCTCGGTCAGGACGTCCCGTACCAGCGTCAGGCGGTGCCGGTCGCGTTCGATGTCGAGGCCGCCCTTGATCTTGGCCGCGCGCAGACCGTGCTCGGCGTAGAGCTGGTAAGCCGAGACGAGTTCGTCGTCGGTCAGGCCGATGTCGAGGCCTGAGGCGTAGGCGGGCACCCGCCGGTCGCGTCCGCCCAGCAACCGCCAGAGCGGTTCACCGGCCAACTGTGCCTTGATGTCCCACAGAGCGGTGTCGAGCGCGCCGATCGTGCCGAACACGGCGCCGGCGTGGCCCGCCTTGAAGGTCTGCCGCAGCATGCGGTCGTAGAGCGCCGTCACGCCGCGCGGATCCTCGCCCTCGATCGCGGCGAAGACGGCCTCGATCTCCACGTGCGGCCCGAGGCCGATACCGGTGATCCCCTCGTCGGTGTCCACCATGACGAGCGGCACCGATACCACTCCATCGGCGAAGACGCCGTTGGCGTCACCGACGGGACGGCCCCATTCCTGGACCGTCGTCGTGGTCCGATACCCCGTGATCCGCATGTCAGCCCTTCGTGGAACCGGCGGTGACGCCGTCGGCGATCTGGCGCTGGAGGAACAGATAGATCATCAGCACGGGTACCGCCGCGATCAGGACCCCCGAGGCGAAGGTGGGGATGTCGTCGGAATACTGTCCGCGCAGCGCGTTGACCCCGATCATGAGGGTGCGATGCTCGGGCGACGGCATCATGAGCAGGGAGATGAGCACGTCGTTCCAGCAGAACAAGGCGTCGAGAATGCCGACAGACAGCAGCGCCGGAACGCCCAGCGGGAGCATGATCCGCCGGTACACGCCGTACACCGTGTTCCCGTCGATCCTGGCCGCGTCGACGATCTCCGCCGGAATGGTCCTGTAGTGGCTCGTCATCAGGAAGACGGTGAACGGGAGGAACTGCGCGACGTAGGCCAGGATCAGTCCCGGATAGGTGTCGATGAGCCCGCTGTCGGCCATGACCCTGGTGAGCGGCACCATGATCACCTGGAACGGGACGAACAGCCCCGCGAGACAGCCCAGGAAGATCACCGAAGAACCGCGAAACCGCAGCTGACTCAGCGCGAAGCCCGCCATCGACCCGAACAGCAGCAGCAGGGCCACGGCGAATGCCACGACGACGAACGAGTTGACGAAGAACCGCGCCATTCCGGCGCCGGCCCACGCCTCGGCGAGGTTGTCCCAGCGCAGGGAACCCGCCGGGGAGAACCGGTCGAGGACGTAGTCGCGGCGGGTCTTCATCGCGACGTTGGCGGTGAACACGAGAGGATAGATCGTCGCCAGCGCGAGGACGGCCATGGGGACAGCGGCCACCCACCTGGCCAGACGTCTGCCGGGCATCAGTCCTGCCTCCCCGTGCGGCGGAGCAGAGTGATCTGCAGGAGCCCCACCACGAGCATGACGACGAAGAGAACCGTCGAGGCGGCCGAGGCGAGCGCAGGCCGGTTCATCTGTCCCTGCTGGTGCCAGATGTAGAACTCCGGCAGGTAGGTCGATCCCTCCGGGCCTCCGCTGGTCATGACGAAGAGCAGGCCGAACATGGATGTCAGCATCCCGATCATCGTGGTCACGAAGACGAACTGAATGGTGCGCGTCAGGCTCGGGATGATCACGTGCCAGATGATCTGGCGGAGCGACGCGCCGTCCACGCGGGCGGCGTCCAGCAGCGAGGCGTCCAGGGTGCTGAATCCGGCGAGGAACACCACCAGGGCCATCCCGAACGTCGCCCATACGTGCACGCCGACAACCGTGAACATGGCGATGCCCGGATCGCCGAGCCAGTCGACCGGGCCGACGCCGACCCCTCCGAGGACGGCGTTCAACGGGCCGTCGAACCCGAGCATGAGGTTGAAGATCGCACCGACGATCACCGGCGAGAGCACGGCCGGGAAGAAATAGACGCTGCGGTAGACCCGGTGACCCGGCACGCGCAGATAGATGAAGGTCGCGAGCAGCCCCGGAATCGCCACCGCCACGGGAAGCAGCAGCACCAGCAGCCCGACGTTACGCAGCGAGGTGCGGAACAACGGGTCGCCGGCCAGCTCCAGGTAGTTGCCCAGGCCGACCGGCGTTCCGTTGAGCTCGCCGTCACCCGTGAAGGAGAAGTTGACCCCCAGGACCAGCGGCCACAGGCGCAGCACCACGATGATCAGTACGGCCGGGGCCACCAGGACGTAGGGCGCGAGGCGCTCCGCGCGCCCCCTACGGGTGTCCCGGCGGCGTCCCCGGTGCTTGACGGTCCCTCCGCCGGCCGGCACGGAGCCGGCCGGGCGGACCAACGGGGACGGACTTCCGATCGGCACGCGGTCAGCCCGCCCGGTCGGAGGCGGCCAGCTGCTCCACAGCCTTGTCCACGGTGGTCGAACCACTCAGGAGCTGCTGCGACAGTCTTCCCATCAGGTCCAGGGTCTTGGAGGACAGCGCCACGTGCAGGGCGGGCTTGCCGGTCTTGATCTCGGACGCGATCGTGGCGACGGCCGGGCCGGCCTGCGAGAAGTCGATCGTCGTGTCGGACGCGATCGCGCCGGCCTTCGAGTAGAACGCCGTCAAGGCGTCGGTCGAGGTCAGGGATCGCACCAGATCGGCGGCCAGCGCGGGGTCCTTCGTCCACTTGGCGACCGCGTAGCCGATGCCGCCGTCGTACGGAAGACTCGGAGTGGCTCCGCCGGTGACGACGGGGGCCCGCATGACGCCGATCTTGTCGGGCGGCAGGAACTCGCCGAAGTCCTTCCAGTGCCCGATGTCCGACATCAGGCCGATGATGTGCGCGGCCTTACCGGTCTCGAAGACTCTGAAGATGTCGGTGAACATCGCGGTGGAGTTGGCGCCGTCGTTGTTCAGCCCCTTGTCGCCGGCGTCCTTCCACAGCTCGAAGATCCGCCTCACGTGAGGAGAGGTCCAGTCGCGCTTCCCGGCGATCCAGTCGTCGTACTCCTGAGGCGTCAGGACGCCGGATCCGAGGCCCGACAGGAAGAACTGGATTCCGGCGCCTTCCTTGTTGCCGAGCGCGAAGCAGGTGGCCCCGGTCGCCTTCTTGATGGCGGCGCAGCCGCTGACGAACTCGTTCCAGGTCTTGGGCGGGTTCGCCGGGTCGAGGCCGGCCTTCTCGTAGAGCGTCTTGTTGTAGTAGATCGGGTGCCCCTGCAGGGTCACCGGTGCGGCGTAGGTCTTGCCGTCCTTGCTGAACGCGTCCCAGCCCGCCAGCCGGCTCTTGTCCTCGGCCACGTACTGGTCCAGCGGAAGGAGCGCGGTGACCCGGTCGCGGATCTGCCCTCCCCCGTTGAAGAGCATGACGTCGGGCCCCTTGCTGGACTGGATGGCCGTGCCGAGCAGGGTGTAGTACTGGTCGAACGGCTGGGAGACGAACTCGACGGTGACTCCCGGATGCCGCTTGGCGAAGTCGGCCTTGGCCTTCTCGATGTAGGCGGCGGCGGCCGGTTCACCGGACTTCCAGTCCCAGACCACGATCTTCTGCTGCTTCTGCGTCGAGTTTCCGGAGGGTGACTGGGTCCTGGCCGCGCTCCCGCAACCGGCCAGGACCAGCGCGGCGGCCATCAAGGCCGACCACAATGCTCGCTGCTTCATTGCTGCCCGCTTTCCGAGGACCGCTGGACCAGGCGCAAACATAATTCGTATGACGTATAACGTCAATAGGGCTCACGTATACTGACGCGGTGGCGCGCCAGGAGGGGTCTATGACGACATCGCAGGAAACGCCTGGCAGCGTCCCGACGCCACCGGCCTGGGTGCGACGTCCTGCCAGTCTCGCCAGAGCGGTGACAGCCGAGCTGGTGGAGCGCATCGTTCGCGGGGTGCACCCGCCGGGGACATCGCTGCCCCCCGAACCCGCGCTGTGCGAGGCCTTCTCCGTGAGCCGCACCGTCGTCCGGGAAGCGGTGAAACTCCTGCAGGAGAAGGGACTGGTGCGGGTCCGTCAGGGCTCCGGCACCATGGTGACCCCGCCGACGATGTGGGACATGCTCGACGAGCTCGTCCTCGCCGCGACCATCGCCGAGGAAGAGAGCCTGGCGATCCTCGACGACCTCGTCGTCACACGGCGGGTGCTGGAGTCCGACATGGCCAACGTCGCCGCCCGCCTGGCCGGGCCGGACACCGTGGAGCAGCTGCGGGCATTGGTGGATCGGATGGACGAGCTCGTGGACGACCCGGTCACGTACGCCGAAAGCGACCGCGCCTTCCACGACACGATCATGCAGGCGTCGGAAAACCGCATCGCCCGGGGCGTCGTACGGGCGCTGGAAAGCCAGGTCATCAACACCGCCCGATACCTGGGCCGGACCGAGCGGGCACTCTGCGTGGCGTCGAACCTCGGCCACCGCCGCATCTACGAACGCATCGCCGCCCACGATCCCGGGGGCGCCGCCGAGGCGATGTTCAATCACATCACCGAGGCCTGGATCGTCCGCCGCAGCGGACCGGCCGACCCCGTGCGGCTGCGGCGTTAGCACCCGTTCACGTCCTCGGAACCGATTCGATCGAGGGCCGTGAAAGTTTCATCGCGGCACGTCAGTGGCGGCCACGGCCGCTTCTCCTGGTCAGACGCCGGAGCGACGGGTCGCCTCAGGCACAGGCCCCCAACGTCGAGAAGGCCGAGCCTTGACAGGTCTTGTCACGGTCATATTTGCTCCGCTGCACCATCGCCTCCAGCCGCCAGGAAGAAAGGAGATCCCATTACTGCGGCGTTGAGTGAGCGCTAACACTTCCAACGCCCGCACCTCCGGAAAAGGTGGTGGAAGTGGCTTCCCTTTTACGTTTCTCACCCCCAAGAACGGCAAAGGAATTCGCGTGATGTCGAGGCTCAGGTACCTCTTCACCGCTATCGCGTCCGCTGTACTGCTCATCGTCCTGGCCACGGTGCATACGGCGCTGGGCGACAGCGCGCCCCCGTCTCTCGCACAACGGAGCGCCCTCGCGGGCACCGCGGGATGCGGCAAGACCCCGACGCTGAGAAGCGGTACGCAGTCGATTACCACCAGCGGGAAAAATCGCAGCTACATTCTGAGAATTCCGGACAACTACAACAACAATAACCCCTACCGGTTGATCTTCGGATTCCACTGGAATGGCGGAACCGCCAACGATGTCGACGGGGGCGGAACCAGCGGCTACCCCTGGTCCTACTACGGGCTCAGGGCGTTGTCGAACAACACCGCCATCTTCGTCGCGCCTCAGGGCTTCAACAACGGCTGGGCCAACTCGGGCGGTGAGGACGTCACCTTCGTCGACGACATGATCCGGCGGATCGAGGCGGACCTCTGTGTGGACACCTCCCAGCGCTTCGCCATGGGCTTCAGCTACGGCGGCGGCATGAGCTACGCGCTCGCGTGCGTCCGGGCGACGGTCTTCCGCGCGGTGGCGGTCTACTCCGGCGGGCAGCTCAGCGGGTGCAGCGGCGGCAACGAGCCCATCGCGTACATCGGGCTGCACGGCCTCAGGGATCCGGTGCTCAACATCTCCGCGGGCCGGTCGCTGCGTGACAGGTTCGTCAGGAACAACGGCTGCACCCCCCAGAACCCGCCGGAGCCGGCGCAGGGCAGCCTGACGCACGTCGTCACCACCTACTCGGGGTGCCGGGCGGGGTATCCGGTCGCGTGGGCGGCGTTCGACGCCGGCCACACCCCCGGTCCCGTGGACGGGAAGCCCGGCGACTTCGAGCCCGGCGAGAAGTCCTGGACCAGGCCAGTGGTGTGGAACTTCTTCACGCAGTTCGGAGGCGGCGACCCGAACCCGACACCGACCCCCACGGTTGATCCGCCGGCGGCGGGCGCGCTCAAGGGCGCGGGGTCGGGGCGGTGCCTGGACGTCAGCGGAGCCTCGCAGGCCAACGGCGCGCAGACGCAGATCTGGGACTGCAACGGCCAGGCCAACCAGCAGTGGGCCTCCACCAGCTCCGGTGAGCTGCGGGTCTACGGCGGCAAGTGCCTGGACGTGAACGGGGCCGGGACGGCGGACGGCACCGCCGTGATCATCTGGGACTGCAACGGCCAGAACAACCAGAAGTGGCGCCTCAACGCCGACGGCACCATCACCGCGGTGGGAGCGAACAAGTGCCTGGACGTGTCCGGGTACGGCACCGCCAACGGCACCAAGGTGCAGATCTGGACCTGCACCGGCGCCACCAACCAGAAGTGGACCCGCGCCTGACAGCCCGTGACAGCTGACCATGCGCCATCGCCGGGACGACTCATCGCCCCGGCGATGGCCATGGGCACGCCCGGTGCGAGGCTCGTGCTCGTACCCGACGGAGGCCGACCGCCCGCGAAACCCCCAAGGGCTTGGAGAACCGAAATGGCTGATTTATCGCGAAGACAAGTGCTGAGATTCGGCGCGGTTGGAGCCGGAGGCGCGCTGTTGCCCATACCATGGACGGCCGCGGCTCGGGCCGCGTCGGTGGCGCCTGCGGAGGTGAGAGCCGCGAACGATCTGGCCTTGTGGTACGACGAAAGCGCCGGCACGGAGTGGCTGCGTGCGCTTCCGATCGGAAACGGCCGCCTGGGCGCCATGGTGTTCGGCAACGTCGACACCGAGCGGCTGCAGCTCAACGAGGACACCATCTGGGCCGGCGGCCCGTACGACCAGAGCAACACGAAGGGCGCGGCGGCGCTGGGGCAGATCCGGCAGCTGGTCTTCCAGAACCAGTGGAGCCAGGCCCAGACCCTGGTCGACCAGAACATGCTGGGCAACCCTTCGGCTCAGCTGGCCTACCAGCCCGTGGGCGATCTGCGACTGACCTTCGGCAGCGCCACCGGGGTTTCGGAGTACAACCGTTCCCTGGACCTGACCACGGCCACCACGACGGTGACGTACCTGCAGAACGGCGTACGGTACCGGCGCGAGGTGCTCGCGAGCGCGCCGGATCAGGTGATCGCCGTCCGCCTGACCGCCGACAAGCCCGGCTCGATCACGTTCTCCGCGACGTTCGGCAGCCCGCAGCGGACGACGCGGTCCAGCCCGGACGGCACGACGGTGGCGCTCGACGGCATCTCCGGCGACCAGAGGGGCCTGGCCGGCAAGGTCAAGTTCCTGGCGCTGGCCCGGGCCGTCGCCGAAGGCGGCAGTGTCAGCAGCTCCGGCGGCACCCTGCAGGTAAGGTCCGCCAACAGCGTGACGGTGCTGATCTCCATCGGCTCCGGCTACGTGAACTACAAGGACGTCAGCGGCGACTACCAGGGCATCGCCCGGCGCCATCTCGACGCCGCCGCCGGCCGGACCTACGACGACCTGCGTGGCCGGCACACCGCCGATTACCAGCGGCTGTTCGGGCGCACGACGCTCGACCTCGGCCGCACCTCGGCGGCCGACCAGCCGACCGACGTGCGGATCGCGCAGCACGCGAGCGGCAACGACCCGCAGTTCTCGGCGCTGCTGTTCCAGTACGGCCGCTACCTGCTGATCTCCTCCTCGCGGCCGGGCACCCAGCCCGCCAACCTGCAGGGCATCTGGAACGACTCGCTGACCCCGTCCTGGGACTCGAAGTACACCCTCAACGCCAACCTGCCCATGAACTACTGGCCGGCCGACACGACCAACCTGTCGGAGTGCTACGAGCCGGTGTTCAGGATGATCAACGACCTCACGGTCAGCGGCGCCCGCACGGCCCGGGTGCAGTACAACGCCGGCGGCTGGGTGACCCACCACAACACCGACGGGTGGCGGGGCAGCTCGGTCGTCGACGGCGCGACCTGGGGCATGTGGCAGACCGGCGGCGCATGGCTGGCCACCATGATCTGGGACCACTACCTCTTCACCGGCGACCTCGACTTCCTCCGGCAGTACTACCCGGCCATGAAGGGGGCCGCGCAGTTCTTCCTGGAGACCCTCGTGGAAGAACCGAGCCTCAAATATCTGGTCACGAACCCGTCGAACTCCCCGGAACTGACCCACCACGCGGGCGTCAGCGTCTGCGCCGGACCGACGATGGACAACCAGATCCTGCGGGACCTGTTCAACGGCTGCGCCAAGGCGAGCGAGCTCCTGGGCACGGACGCGAGCTTCCGGACGCAGGTCCTCGCCGCCCGGGACCGGCTCCCGCCGATGAAGACCGGCTCACGCGGCAACATCCAGGAATGGCTGTACGACTGGGTCGAGACCGAGCAGAACCACCGGCACATCTCCCACCTCTACGGCCTGCACCCCAGCAACCAGATCACCAAGCGCGGCACCCCCGCGCTGTACACCGCCGCGCGGCGGACCCTCGAACTGCGCGGTGACGACGGCACGGGCTGGTCGCTGGCATGGAAGATCAACTACTGGGCGCGGATGGAGGAGGGCACGCGGGCGCACGACCTGATCCGCGCCCTCGTGACGACGGCCCGGCTCGCGCCCAACATGTTCGACCTGCACCCGCCGTTCCAGATCGACGGCAACTTCGGCGCGACGTCCGGCATCGCCGAGATGCTGCTGCAGAGCCACAACGGCGAGCTTCACGTCCTGCCGGCGCTCCCGGCGGCCTGGCCGAGCGGGAAGGCGCAGGGTCTTCGAGGACGCGGCGGCTATACCGTGGACGCGACGTGGAGCTCCGGCGGGGCCACCGAGATCCTCGTCAGGTTCGACCGTGACGGGACGGTCAACGTGCGCAGCCGGATCTTCGCCGGGACCTACCAGGTGGTCGACACCACGACCGGCGACACCGTCAGCGTCGCCAAACCCGAGAACGACGTCATCGGGCTGACCGGCCAGGCCGGTCGTACGTACCGCATGACCGGGTCCGGCGGCCCCCCGCCGGCGACCTACGTGCGGATCACCAACGCGACCACCGGCCTGGCGCTGGACAGCGGCGGGAACGTCGCCTCCGGGGCGAACCTCAAGCAGTGGAACTGGGACGGCAGCACCAACCTGCAGTGGCAGCTCGTGGACCTGGGCGGCGGGTGGTACCGCATCGTCAACCGTACCAACGGCATGGTCGCCGACAGCTGGGGCAACACCGCCAACGGAGCCAACGCCAGGCAGGCGGCGTGGGGCGGCGGCAACAACCAGCAGTGGCGTCTCAACAGCACGGGCAACGGCCGCTACCAGATCATCAACCGCGGCACCGGCACGGCCCTCGACGGCATGGGCAACAGCACAGCCGGCTCCACCGTCGCCATGTGGACGCCGAACAACAGCACCAACAACCAATGGACCATCACGGGCGTGTGAACCCGACGACGCTCGCAGACCCTCGCACGCGCTTCGCCGCAACCGGCCACCGGTTGCGGCGAAGTCATGGGCCTACCGACGCGGCTTCAGGAACGGCTCCAGGCCCACTTCTGGTTGCCGCCGCCTGAGCAGTCGTACAGCTGGATCTGGGTGCCGTTGGCGGTGCCTGTGCCAACGGCGTCCAAGCAGCGTCCCGACTGCACGCCGACGATGCTCCCGTCGGAGTTGACGCGCCACTTCTGGTTGTCGCCACCCCAGCAGCCGTAGATCTGCACCTTCGTGCCGTTCCCGGTGCCGGCGGCGTCCAGGCACTTGTTGCCGTACACCTTGATCTCACCCGCGGAGGTCGAGCTCCACTGCTGGTTGGACTGGCCGTTGCAGTCCCACAACTGCACCTGGGTGCCATCCGTGGTGCTGGCGTTGGGCACGTCCAGGCAGCGACCGGAGGCCACCCCCTTGATCTGGCCGTTGTCGCCGGGCGGCGTCGGGGTCACCGTGGGCGTGGGGCCGGGGTTGGCGGCGTTCAGGGCGTTGAGGACCGCGTCGTAGGCGGGCTTCTTGTTGCCGCCGTTGAACAGCAGCGGGCTGGCGTTGGCGCCGAGCCAGGAGTCCTGGTCGCGCACCCCCCACACCGTGATGCCGGCGCAGCGGGCCACCGCCAGGCAGTCGTTGGTCACGGCGGCGTAGGTCTGCGCGGAGCCGCCCTGGATGTCCAGCTCGGTGATCTGCACGTCCACCCCGAGGGCGGCGAAGCTGGAGATGGTGGTGCGGTAGTTGCTGTTGTACGGGCTGTTGCCGTTGAAGTGCGACTGCAGGCCGACGCAGTCGATCGGCACGCCGCGCTGCTTGAAGTCGCGGACCATGTTGTAGACGCCCTGGGTCTTGGCCCAGG